>CAZWXM010000001.1:0-7897 GCA_964637855.1 uncultured Candidatus Saccharibacteria bacterium
TGTCTGTTTTTTCTGATTCAGGCATTGTAATAGCTACTAATAATACGGCGATTATAGCTGCTAAGATAATATTTATAGTTAGGTTCATATAAGTTAAGACGCGATTAGAGACTAATTATTACCAGAATTCAATTTTAATAAACTGTTTCATATCAAGAATTCTCCGTGGGGGCCATTTTTAGATACAATCTTTAGCTTTAAAATATTCCATAGCGGTTGGAGTGGCTCCGGATTTTATTTCCGCCACTCGTTCTACCCCTAATATCAACTCGAAACAAGAAATTTGCTCTGGTGTAAACTCCGTTGTGACATTAACCGGATCGACACCCACTGACTCGAGAGCTTTTTCTTGTGATTCATTAAGTCCTGGATTTTTATCGAGCGGAGCCACCTCGGCTTTAGTCTCTACTTTAACCTCTAAATCAGAGCTGGGATTATCAGTACCAAATATTACTGGTTTTAGATTTAGCGGATCGGTAATATAAAAATAGGTACCAGCCAATATAAGAATAAAGAATATTACTCCTAAAATGACGAAAAATAAATTCAGAAATTTTTTCATATTGTTCATTGTAACAGAATTAACTATTAATGATTGTTTACACACTAGTTATTAATAAGTCAAAAATGCGCTACACTATAGGTATGTCAAAAAAGTTAATTCTTATTATTGAAGACTCTTCCTACTTAGCTGAATCGTTGGCTGATATGATTAAAATCAAAGGACATGAACCAATCTCGGCCCAAACTGGTAGAGAGGGTGTGGAAATGGCTATTTCTAAACAACCAGATTTAATATTGCTAGATATTAGGTTACCAGATATTGATGGTTATGAAGTTTATCGCCGAATCCGCGAAAATAAATGGGGAGAAAAAGCTAAAATCATAGTCCTGACGGCCTCGGAGTCAACCGAAAATATTTCTAAAAATATTGACCTGCCTGCAGATTTAATCCTATTCAAACCAGAGTGGAGTGTTAAAGATTTGCTAGACCGGATTGAATCTCAGCTTAATTAAGCAATCTTTTATCTTCTTCAATCTCCGGTATTCTTTCTAGTGGTAAGACTACTTCGAAGGTAGTACCGATGTTTTCAGTTGAAGTGAATGACACATTACCATTTAAAACAGCCACCGCTTCTTTTAAAATATAAAGTCCTAAACCAGTACCGTCTGGCACTTCCCTGGTAGCATTTGCGGCACGGAACAACTTAGAAAAAATTTCTTCTTGGTCCCCAATCGGAATACCGATACCATTGTCAGCGACGGTAATCACTACATCCTCACCTTTACGACCAAAACCTAAATGAATCGTTCCCTTCTCGCGAGTATATTTAGCTGCATTTGAATAAAGATTCGTCACAATCATTCTAATTAAATTGGGGTCAGTCATAATAGTATCGACCGATTTATCAAAAAAGGTTTTTACGATAATTTGTTTTTGGTCAATTTTAGGCGCTTGCTCAAGCATAATATCTTTAAAAACCTCAGACAAAGAAACTGAGCTGTATTCGGGTTGAAAGGTACCGAGTTCAAAACGAGAAACGCGAAGGAAGTCATCCACTAAAACGGCCATTCTTCTGATACTAATTAGCAGTCGGTCTATATATTTATTTTGTTGCGGGGTTAAAGATTCTGGACTATCCATTTGTAACAACTCGGCACTCCACTTCATGCCGGCAATCGGAGTTCGTAGTTGATGTGAAGCTAATGACACAAACTCAGACTTAGCATCTTCAGCTTTTTTTTGCCTAGTTACATCAACGATAGTTAGTAGTCCTATCCGTTGTCCGTCGGGGTTAATATGTAAAAACAGTGATAACCTACCCCAAGCTTCTCGCATATCAGACCGTGACACTTTAACTAGTTCATCACTAATAGAAACTCCACTTTTATACTTTTCAATTAAAAAATCCAAGTGCTCAGATTTGTCGCTTTTTAATTTGGAAAAAATGTTAATTCCTTCCAATTTGGTTTTAGCTAAACCCAACATTCTTAAGGCGGCAATATTAGCTGACCTTACATGACCTTCAGTATCAATAATCATGTATGGCACAGGACTATTTTTATACAACTGGACGTACAAACCTTCAGATAAAGGCAGGTTTTCTGAATCACTAATATTGACTGGGTATCTATTTACATCAAAGGCATTTTTAGCAATAAAAACGCAACCGAGTGTCGCTAAAATAAATAAAATTACCCCGAGATTTGCTTGCGAAAAATCGTAATAAAATGTTAAAAGCAAAACAATCCCAAAAGAAATAAAAAAAGCCGAGATTGATTGCGAAAGTGCTCTTTTATTTTGATTGTACCAAGAGTCCATATCTAAACTAGTACCTAATGATACCATCTATTACCTGAATTTTTATAAAATAAATTAAATTTAGTTTAGAACTAAATTAAATTGACTGGCGACTTGAGCAATTTCTCCCATTTCATCTGTCTTCATAACTACGACTTTAATCTGACTATTTCTTACACTTATCACTCCCTCTTTACCAATCAATAGATCATTTCTGTCCTTGCTAATCTGTACTCCTAAATGAGCGAGGTCATTTAAAATTAAACTTCTTAACTCAGAACTTCTGACCGCTGCTGTAGCGGTTAAAACCAAAACATCTAAACCACCGAGGGCAACGGTTTGAGCTGCTACCGCCTTTTGAATATTGTAAGCAAAAACGTTTAGAGCTTGATTGGCAATGGCATCATTTTGAGCTTTTCTATCTAACAAACGTCTGATATCAGAATCGTTAGCAATTCCAGAAAGACCACCGCTAGTATTGATATACAATTCGGCTTCGGCTGGGCGCAAATTCTTTGCCCGCATTAATTCTAGTAATGCAGCAGCGTCTAAGTCTCCCGCTCGACTCCCCATCGGTAAACCACTAGACGGCGAAAAGCCCATGGAAGTTTCTACGCTTTTACCATTTTTAACCGCGGTGACACTAACTCCATTTCCTATATGACAACAAATCAATCGTTCTGGATCAATTCCAATTAGAGAATGGATTCTTCTTACAACTGAAGCGACCGACAAACCGTGATAACCGAAACGATGAATATCAAATTGATTTGAATCGGTGCGACTTATACTGTACTCCCTGGCTTTAGAAGGAATTTCACTATGAAAAGCACTGTCAGAGGCAGCAATGACTTTGACTTGAGGATAATGTTTTTTGATAGCATTTAACTCACGTAAAATAACTGGTATATGTAGCGGGGCGGTTGATTCTCGTTTTTTGAGATTATTAATATACTCATCACTAATTTCGGCATGGTGTTGAAAATACGTCCCCGGAGCAACAATTCTGACAGCAATCGTATCGAGTTTTTTTCCAGCTAACATTCTCAGCATGTGGGCATTAACTGACTCGGCTACATAATCAAATGAACCAATGAATTGTGACTCTTTTATTGCCTCACAGATTTGTTGGACTCCCGCTAACTGCGAACACAACTCGTAGCCATTATCGGTTTTCTCAAATCTTAATTCCAAAACTGACTGCCCGTCTTTATAAAGAGCATACTTTCTTGATGAACTTCCTGGATCAACAACTAACGTTGTTCCCATATCCAATTTGTTATTTCTGGTATATCGTCACCGTGTTCCATAATATAGTTTTGGCTTTCGTTTAACGATTCTTGGCAACGAGCAATTAGTTCTTGAGCTTCTAACTCAGTGATAATACCCTCTTCAGCCGCTTTAGCGTAGGCTTCCATCGCTAAGTGGAAACGGTCGACTCGATTACGTACCATCATATCAAATGGTGTTGTAGTCGAGCCACTCTCTTCATAACCGTGAATTTTAAACCGGCCAGGATGCTGTACGTAATCAAACAATATTTGTTTAATAGTTTGTGGGTAACCGTGAAAATTAATAATCACAGGTCTATCTTCGGTAAAGTAGTGAGCAAAATCATGACGCAAAACTCGACATTGTGAACTACCCATACCCAAAGCAGACAAGGCTGAAATATTAACAAACCGCAATCTCATCTTTGGTACATTTTTACGAACTAAACTTATCGCTGCCAAAGCTTCTAAAGTTGGGTAGTCCCCCGCCGCCGCAAAAACTAAATGCGGATCTTTATCACTAGCAAACTCCCAAATAGAAATTCCATCTTCGACATCTATTTTTGCTTGCTCGATAGTTCGCCAAATTGGTACTGGCTGTTTTGAGGCGACTAGAACATTAATCTCTTCGGTGGAAGCCATCATTTTATTAAGTGTCACTAAAGCGGTGTTGGCATCAGCTGGAAAATAAACATTAATGAAACAACCTTGTCTTTGTAAAATACCGTCAATAAAACCGGGGTTTTGATGTGAGAAACCATTGTGTTCTTGGCGCCAAGCGCCAGAGGTGAGAATGTAATTAAGTGAAGGAAATTTACCACGCCATTTTACTTCGCGAGCGATTTTCAAAAACTTAGCATATTGGTCGGTCATACTAGACACAATTTGAATAAAGGCTTCATATGACACAAATAAACCGTGTCGACCGGTTAATACATAACCTTGCAACAAACCTTGCAAACTATGTTCAGACAACATTTCTAAAACCCGACCATCCCAAGCGAGGTCCTTATCCCACTCTTTGTGTGGCCAAACAAAAGCTCTTTTGGTAACCTCAAACACCGCATCCATTTTATTTGAATAAGTTTCATCAGGAGACATGAGGCGAACATTTCTATTGTCAGCGTTATCACGTATGATGTCACGGAAATAAGTACCGATTTTGCCCATACTACTTTCAGTGCCACAAATTGGTTTGTCTAAATCACAAATATTGGTGGCTGAATAATCCTCAACAGCTGGCAGACTTAGTGGTTTATAAATACCGTCTCCACAACGAGCATGTGGAGTATCACCCATCTTCCTACCCTCTCGAGGAATTAAACTTTGAATATCAGAATCAAAATTTTCTCCATCAAACAATTCGTCAAAACGATAAGACCGTAGCCATTCTTCAAGTTGCGCTAATTCTCCAACGTCAGTCTTGGCGTTGGTAGCAATTACTTGATGAGAATAGTGATTGTCTTCAATTCTTTTATCGCCAATATATTTAATACTATCCCAGCCTTTTGGAGTACGCAGTATAATCATTGGGAAACGTGGTGTTTCGTGTAATGTTCCCTCGCGCGCGCAGTGCTGAGTAAAACGAATGGCTTCCACCGCAGTATCCATTACTTGCATCATTTTCCCATGTACATCTTCCTCGGTATAAGCATCAACAAAATGTGGCTCGTAGCCATAACCATAAAAGAGTGAGCGTAACTCTTCATCATTCATTCGACCAAGGAAGGTTGGTCCAGAAATTTTGTAACCGTTGAGATGCAAGATAGGTAAAACAGCTCCGTTAGTGGCCGGGTCAATTAATTTGTTTAGGTGCCAAGCGGTGGCAGTTGGACCAGTTTCCGCTTCACCATCTCCGACTAAACAAGCCACAATTAAATTTGGGTTATCTAAAATTGCTCCATATGAAGTAGAGAGTGAGTAGCCTAACTCACCACCTTCGAGGATTACTCCTGGTGCCTCAGGGTTGCTATGACTAGGATAACCATAAGGCCAGCTAAACTGGTGAGCCATGTGGGCCATACCTTTGGTATCGTGAGTAATTTCCTTAAAGTATTTTGTTAAAGTGCCCTCTAAAAAAAGGTTGGCTTGGACAGCTGGGAAACCATGCCCTGGACCAAGGACAAACATCATTTCTAAATCATGAGCGATAATCGCTCGATTTAGATGAGCGTAAGTAAAGTTGATACCGGGACAAGTTCCCCAGTGGCCAAGCAATCGGGTTTTGATATGTTCTGGCTTAAGTGGCTCGTTCAACAAAACATTATCTTGTAAATAAATTTGTGCAGCTGATAAATAATTAGTGGCCCGAACGAACTTCTTAAGAACATTACTCATATTTTTTATTCTAACAGATTTTTTAATCTTTGAGTTTTACCCACTGTGTAAAATAATTTTGACTGGTATACTAATCGCCATGTCAGCTACTAAAAAAATAATTGTTAAGCGCAGTTCGGCTGGTTTAGGCCTCTTTGCACTAGTCCCTTTCACTAAAGGCGAGCGAATAATTGAATACACTGGTGAAACCATCAGTGAAGAAGAAGCTGCTCAGCGCGGGGGAAAATATCTTTTTGAATTAAACGATAAGTGGACAATTGACGGTAAGGGCCGGGATAATATTGCTCGCTATATAAACCACAGCTGTCTACCTAACTGTGAGCCAGAACTTTCAAAGGATGAGAAGCAAGTTTTTATTTTTGCCAAAAGAAATATTAAAGCTGGTGAAGAGCTTACTTATAATTATGGACCAGATTATTTTAAACAAGTAATCAAAGCTCTAGGTTGTAGTTGCATTAAGTGCGCTAAGAGGCGGGTACAGAAGTAGTTTCTGTTTCAGGTTGACTAGCTGGTTCTTCAGTTCCAGAGTCTGTGCTACTAGACACCGCTTCAGTGGAGGAAGCAGTGGCGTCAGTTGAGGAGGCGGTTGAGGTAGCTTCTTCAGCTTTAACTTCAGGTGGTTGAGCTCCTATTCCCCGACCAACTAAACCGCCATCTGGTTTATTACTGGTATTTTGAACAGGCACTTCAACATTACTAGTAAAAGCATCTCTTTCATCAGTGGTGTTAGTTCTAATTCTTTGATTGCGTTGCTCGATTGTCTTCATAACATCAATCTGACCTTGATCAGTAAAACCAACCGCCGCAGAAGCGCCGATTCCCACTATAAGTAATACAGCTACCACTAATCTTCGTCGATTGGCGGCTCTTTGCGCCGTTTTATTATCGTTAATTGGAGTTGGGGCCTTTCTCTGCACCTTTGTAGCCTCAGTATTTTTCAACCTAACGGCTAATTCTCTTTGAGAATCAGCTTCTATTACTGATTCATCCCTAGTATTTGCAGCCCTAGCAACTCTTCTTTTGGGAGTTTCAGTTGCATCCGACGCTAAAACGCTTTTTCTAACCGCTCTTTTTCGAGGGGTTTTATTAGGAGTTTTAATTTCATCAAATGAACTTTCCATGTGTCTTAGATTGTACCATTGCTAATCATTAATATACATAACTAACAAACAATAAATAGTGGGCTACTGAGAGCTAAATTCTTAACTCCCCTTGCAAACTAGCCTTTATATGTTACATTTTTTACATCATTACATCGCGTAAGCTATTGCGTCATGTATTTTATTTCATAATCACATTTAAATTGTCAACACCACAAAGAAGCTGGTCAGGCCCAGATACTCGAACTAGAATTAATCATGCTATCAGAGCAACTGAATTAAGAGTTATCGGACCAGAAGGTGAAAACATTGGAACTCTTTCCCTTGCTGACGCATTAAAAGAAGCTGAGAAAAGAAAACTCGACTTAATTGAAATTTCCCCAAAAGCCAAACCACCAGTAGCAAAAATCACTGACTACGGGCGATATCGCTACGAAACCAAACGAAAAGCTAGCGTGGCTAAAGCCAAAGCTCACGTTACCGAAACCAAAAGTATTCAAGTAAAAATTGGTACTGGGGAGCATGATCAATTATTGAAAGCTAAACGAGCCGCTGAATGGCTAGAAGAAGGTCACCGCGTAAAAATAGACTTATTTTTATGGGGTCGCTACAAATACATGGAAGGTGGCTTTCTAAAGGAAAGACTCGACCGTTTCATGAAGATTATTCCCGCTGAATACAAAATCGCTGATCCAGTCAAAAAAAGTCCTAAGGGCTTTACTACCACGATTGAACGCGTAGCAGGTACTAAAAACAACAAGAAGCCAGTGATTCTGGAGGAAGCTGCAAAACCAGATAATAAGAAGGTTAAAGTAGTTAAGGAAGCAGGAACCAAATCTAAAAAGAAATCTTTGGACGATTTGCTGGATGTTGGAATGATTTAAAAA
>CAZWXM010000001.1:7997-20265 GCA_964637855.1 uncultured Candidatus Saccharibacteria bacterium
CAAATCTAAAAAGAAATCTTTGGACGATTTGCTGGATGTTGGAATGATTTAAAAAATAGAGCCGGATTAACTTCGTTAATCCGGCTCTTTTTATAAAGCTATAATGGCAATTCTTCGCCAGATAAAATATTATCTGTTCTAGTAGCAATCAAAGTCACATCGACTTCAAGATTTTTCCACCAAATTTTAGCATCTTCGGCTGTATGAAAATGTCTTGGGCCAGAAAAAACTGGACGATCACAATTGTCACATCTAGGCTTATATAATCTATCCCCAATCAGAAATGATCCAGACTGCTCAGAATTTACTCCAATCTGGAACCTGCCCAAATACACTGGTTTAGCTTTAGAACAATTTTTACATTTGCAAACAACGCTCTTACTGTGTTCGATTAGTAAAAAAGTGTCAGTTTTAGCTTTTACTAGTTCGACGACTTGATCCACGACTCTCTCCTTTTAAAAAACAATTTAACTGCATTTAACACTGATATCCAGCCAAAGTCAACGAAATATACACTTTTTTGATAGCTTAAGATGTGTACTGAAAATAAGCCTATTTTCCTTTGACATAAAAGACCGTTTGCGCTATAGTTGCGTGACTTCGTTTTTGGAGGCAATTTCTTATGAAAACAAACAAATCATTTACCAAACGTATTAAAGTAACCAAGAACGGCAAATTAGTTGCTCGTAAGCCTGGGCAAAACCACTTTAATGCTCGTCAAACTGGACGACAGCGACTAGCTCGTAAGCGCACACAGCTACTATCGCTGAGTAAGCGTATCACTCGACGCTTTTTACCAAAATCAGGCGCTTAATTATAATTATTAATATACAAGTATGGCACGTGTAAAAGGAGGTCTAATGGCCCAAAAGCGCCGACGAAACATTCTTGAAGAAGTAAAAGGATACCGTCTCCAACGCTCAAAGAAGAAGAGAGTAGCTCGTGAAGCTATCTATCATGCTCAAACTTATGCTTTTGCTCACCGCAAAGATAAGAAAAACGACTTCCGTCGTCTTTGGACAGTTCGAATCAATGCCGCTTTAATGGCTCATGGCCTAAAGTACAGTCGATTCATCAATACTCTTAAAACTAAGAACATTGAGGTTGACCGTAAGATTCTCGCTACTCTAGCAGTAGAAAATCCAGCTTCATTTGAAAGACTAGTCGCAGAAGCAAGTAAATAATTACTTCTAAAAAACCGCTCATCACTGAGCGGTTTTTTAGAAGTCTATTTGTACTTCTGAGTTAGATTCTGGAGCAATTGCATTAACACCAACATAATCTCGCAAACGTTGAGTTAAAAAGAGTGACGACCTTTCCTCCCCCATCGCCACAAAGATTTGCTTAGCTTCACTACAACCAGCGTAAACTAAATCAATCAATTGGTTGCGATCCGCGTGTCCAGAATAACCTCTAATCATAGAGACTTGGGCTTTTACCTTTACTTCACGACCATCAATCCAAACCTGCTTAGCTCCATCTTGAAGTAGCCGGCCCACACTACCGACATTTTGATAACCTACTAATAACAAAGTCGTATCTGGATCGCCTAAAAAGTTCTTCTCGTGCTCACGAATCCGACCACCATGACTCATACCAGAACCGGCAATAATAATTTTTGGACCTTTATGGCGAGCGATTTGGTGCGACTCCTTAATTGTTTCGGTGAAAGATAAGCCCTCGAATGAAAAAATATCGTCCCCATTTTTTATTTGCGCTTGGACTTCGGGCTTTAAATACTCGGTTGAATCACGATAAACATCAGTTACTCGAATGGCGAGCGGCGAATCTAAGAAAGTTTTAATACTAGGCAGTTCACCCGATTCAATCAGGTTATTTATTTCAAAGAGAATTCCTTGGGTTCGCTCTAGCGAAAAAGCTGGAATAATCAAGGTACCGTCCTTACGAATTGTTTCTTCAATATGATGTTTTAAAATAGCCGTTCGTTCAGCTACTTCCTCATGTAGTCGGTCACCATAAACACTTTCCATCACCATATAGTCATAGCCTTCGGGTATTTCAGGTCGTCCTAGTAGTGGTTGGGGTACGTTACCAATATCTCCAGTAAAAACAATTTTTTTGCCGAACCGAGTCAAATGCACCATGGCTGAGCCGAGAATATGACCAGCATCTTTTAAGACGGCGGTCACATCATCACCTAGACTTAGGTCTTCATTGTAAACACAAGTTTTCCAGAGTGACAGCGTTAAATCTATATCTTTATGATTATAAAGCGGTTGAATTTTATCGCGCTTAGCTTCAAATTCCATAATATGTAAGGCGTCTTCAAACATAATCTGAGCCAAAGCTTTAGTTGGTGGAGTAGAATAAATAATTCCCCGAAAACCATCTTTGATTAACTTAGGAATCCGCCCAATGTGGTCGGCATGAGCATGAGTGACAAACAAAATATCTACTTGAGCTGGGTCGTATATAAAAGGTTTAGCATTAATCTGCTTAGAAAATTTATCTCCTTGTTCCAAACCACAATCAACTAACAGCGCCAGCTCGCCCGTATCGAGCATAAAATTAGCCCCTGTCACCGAACCAACTCCGCCATAAAAACCTAATGTAGAACTCATGGCTTTATTGTATATTTATAGAGAGCCAGATGTGTGAGTAATCCCCCACTAAAACCGACCGCCATATCTTTCAAGGCCTCACGAAGAGGATTAATAATATCGCCCAAACCGATTTGCCACTCAAATATTTCCCAAGCTAGAGTTACAACCAATAAAAATATTAGTAATAATTTGTAAGTAGTTTCATACTTAAAAGTTTTTAAGGTGGCAAAGCTATGAAAGCCAAGGGTTAACAAACAGCCACCCCAAAAATGCATCGGCAAATCAAACCACCAATAGTAATAATAAAGTGAACCCAGGACAGCTAAATAGTGAGTGAGCGCAAAAACTCCCGACATTAAAATGAAAACCAACACTATCGGACGAATCATAATAATATAGTAACCTAAATAAAAAGGAAAAAACACCTACGAGAGGTGTTTTTTCTAGGGAACCACAGACGCATGCTCCTGACGCTTAGGTCAAGTGGGCACCCTTTCCGATTTGTTTTGAAATTCCTAAATGATTCTCAGCACTAATCGCGATTACAGGCAGCCCTGATGCTACTTATTGAAGAACATACGTAATGTGGTTCCACTGATAATAATATCATAAAAGCGGCGACCCCGAAGGGGTCGCCGCGTTACAAGATTTATAAACCTAAATTAATCATTTGTTCCGTCAAAGTTTACGTCGTACATGATTCGCTCTTGAGCTGTCACATAAGTCATAACTTCTGCTTCAGTGAACCAAATCGCAATTTCACGTTCAGCTTCCTCTGGAGATTCAGACTGATGAACCAAATTTCGAACTGCTCGGTTTTCAAAAGTAGCGTGTCCATAAGAGTCTACAGTGTAATCACCGCGAATAGTTCCTACGTCTGATGAGGCTGGTTCAGTTGAACCAACAATCTTGGTCACCACTGACACGGCTTTGTTTCCTTCAAATATCAAAGCTACTACTGGAGCGGCTGTCATATAACTAACGATGGTCCGGATAATGTCTTTACCGTATTCAATCGGCTCCTTATCGACAGTCTTACCCATGCCTTTTAACTCTTCAACAATTCCCTTACCTTTACGCTCGTACCACTCATCAGTTTTGTTGTAATGTGATAGTAGTTGCTCTTCAGTGGCTACAATCATTTTCATAGCACTGATTTTAAGGCCAGTTTGCTCAAATCGCTTAATCACTTCACCGACTAAACTTCTTTGAACTGTATCTGGCTTTAATAAGACTAATGAACGCTCTTGATGTGGTAGTTTTGACATGATAAATATGGTTAAAATTATGGCAGCAGTATAGCAGAAAAGTCGAAAATTGCGACTCTGAATAAGAAAATGTTATTTAGTTAAAATCACTGGTCCGGCTTCAGTAATTGCTACTGTATGCTCAAAATGGGCGCTCCATGAGCCATCATTGGTATAAACCGAGTATCCATCCCCTTCATCATCAAAGTAAACGTCTGGACCACCAATATTCACAATCGGCTCAATCGCATAGACATGGCCAACTTCGATTTTTGGACCAGTACCCGCTTTGCCGAAATTTGGAATCGTTGGTTCTTCATGGATTTCATAACCAACGCCATGACCGCAAAGCACCTCTACGACTGAAAATCCTCGTGACTCCACAAACTGCTGAATGGCAGCACTAATGTCACCAATATGTCCCCCTGGTTTGGCCGCTTTAATTCCAATCGCTAGTGCTTCCTGTGTAACTGCAAGTAACTTTGTGGATTCAGCACTAATCTCACCGACCCCAACGGTAATGCCTGAATCAACGACCATACCATCTAAGGCAATCGACATATCAATATTTACAGTGTCCCCTTCTTTTAAAACCACTTCAGCTGAAGGAATGCCGTGCTGAACACAATTATTTACTGAAATACACACGGCAGCTGGATAAGGATAATCAGCAAAATCTGGATGATAACCCAATAAAACTGGTTCAACTCCATACTCCTCAGCTAACTCCATCGCTCTATCATCGAGCGACAAAGTCGTTACTCCTGGTACCGCTTCTTTAGCGATTTCTTTCAAGATTTTAGCCAGGATACTTCCCGCTTCCTTTAAGACCTCGATTTCTTCAGGAGTTTTTTTGGTAATCATAAATTTAGTTTAAATTTAAAGCTTTCAGAATCGCTTGATGCACTTCATCTATCGAAGCGGTTCCATCTATATCGTGAACGACAGTATCTGGTCTAACTCGATAAAAATTAAGCACTGGCAAAGTGTCCTCCCGGTACCAACGTAACCGAGCTTCAATCGAATCCATAGTATCGTCAGCCCGAGCTCGTTCGTACATACGCTTCCTAACCACTTCTTCTGGTGTGTCCAAATTAATAACATGGACATTCTTACGTTCAAAAAATTTAAAAGCATCTTCTAGAACTTCAGCCTGAGTCACCGTTCGTGGAAACCCATCAATAAGTAAATGACTATTGTCATCTAGCTGATCAATCATCGCCTCACCCCATAAAATATGAGTTAAAAAGTCCGGTTGTAAAACTCCAGTATCTAAAGTATTACTCACTTTTTTCTCAGCAAAAGTTTCACTCTTAGCTGCTAAGGCCCGAAATCTTCTACCAGTTTGAATATCTACAATTCGTCGCAAGGGATCTTTCTCTGCAATTTCTTCATACAAACTTTTGATTTGTGTTCCCTTACCACTTCCTTGGGGGCCAATAAAAATAATTGTCGTTGGTTCCATAATTTACGATTTACACTTTTGGTAAGCAGAATTTATTACTTCAGCAAACTCTGCTTTAGCTACTTCAATATCTGAACTATTATTAATAATTACGTTAGCCAGTGGTTTTGATTGAATTTCAATCAAATATCTCTGGTAACGAGCTTCAATTTCACCATCACTCATAGGGGCGCGGGTTTGCGCTCTAGCCTTTAGAATTTCCCAGCCCCCAGCTTCAATATAAACAATTGTCATATTTTCGGCTGGTAAGAGCTTCCTTAATTGTTCTACGCCCTGAATTTCAATCTCAAGAATAATTACTCCTAACTTTGACAGGCGGGGTAGAATTTCACTTTTTAAGGTGCCATATTTATTACCCGCAAATTCCGCCCATTCTAAGAATTCACCCTTAGTGATTTTATGGTCAAATTCTTCTCGCGTCACAAAATGATAATGTTTACCATTTACCTCTCCGGGCCTAGGGTAACGAGAAGTGCAAGACACAGTATGGTACATGTCCGGGTGTTTAGCCATCTCATTTTTAACTAGAGTACCTTTTCCACTTCCTGTCGGAGCCATAACCAACACTACATGGCCTTTAATTTCACCTAATTCTTCGCTCATGACCAATTGAGAGTAGCAACTTTTTCTCGCTGGTGCAACAATATGTTATTGTAGAATCACCATGAAAAAGAAACACATTATCACCATCTCAGGCAAACCGGGGAGTGGCAAATCTTCAACCGCTGATAAAGTGGCTGAACTCTTAAGTTACACTCGTCACTCATCGGGTGATATTGTACGAAACATTCTGAAAAAAAATGGCATGACTCTTGAGCAATATAACCGAAAAGCCACTTCAAATCATGATTTGGATGCAAAAGTAGACGAAGAACTAAGAAATTTGCGCGACAATGAAGATATCGTCATAGACTCTAGATTGGGTTTTTATTGGCTACCTGAGTCATTCAAGGTCTATCTTGACCTAGATTTAGATTTAGCGACAGCCCGAATCTTTAAGGATAGCGTGACTAATAGTGCCCGCAGCTCAGTTGAAACTGGCTCTGGTTCTTTGAGTGACGTTTCCCGACAAGTAAGACAAAGAATGTTAAATGAGCAATCTCGCTTTAGACAAATGTATGGTATTGATCCTTACGACACTAGTCATTTCGATTTTGTCATTGATACCTCAAGACAGAATCCGCAGTCAGTCGCGATTGCGGTCTTTGATGCTTATAAGGATTGGTTAAATTCCGAAGTCTGGGAGCCAAGGACTAATAGCGTCCCGCTTGGTTACTCTTTTAAAGACCAGTATTAACATTTTAAAAAGCCGGCCCCAAAGGGGCCGGCCTCTTTTTTTACCCTATTTCTCCTTCCTCTTGCTCTTTTGCTCCTTTGGCAACTAAAATAAATAAAATTAATATCACAACAAAGGCCATACCAATACCGAACCAAGGTATCCATGGATTTCGTTCAGTCAATCTGCTTTCAGACTCATCACAAACGTCGCCTATTCCATCAAAGTCTTCATCTTCCTGGTACACATTTGGATTGTTTACACAATTATCCTTATCGTTCATTACTCCGTCTCTATCAAAATCCTCACAAGCATCTCCAGCTCCATTACTGTTAATATCTAGCTGGTCAATATTAGCAACGTCTTTGCAGTTATCGACCTCATCCAAGACTCCATCTCCGTCACGGTCGGCTGGTCTATAAAATTTATTAGGAATAGATCGATGTGAGTTTAGTTTCAAAACATCTTTGTCTGAAAATAATCTTCCTGACTCAGTTTGTTGTACATTAGTTGGTCTATCGGCTTCATAATAAACCTCGTAAGTATATTCTGGCTGAGCCAACCATCGTAGTGATTGTTCTACTTCAGCCACAATGTTATTCCCAATAAAGTTTAACTCAGACATTCTGAGAGGCTGATTATAATAAAAAGTAATTTCAAAAACACTAGCTGTTTGTTCAGCAAAGTACATTTTATCGTTGTTCATCGTTCTTTTAGCGAGAACTATCTTTTTATCAACATCATTAATACTTGCCTTTATTTCAAGACTCACTGGAAAATCTGCGTATTGTGGCTGAATAATTTGTAACCCGGTAGTTTTTATCGGCTCTGCAAATCTTAATTCAATAATGACTTTATTTTCACCATTATTAATCACTGGGAATTCTACCTGAGTTCCGGTTGAACCATCAATCAAACTATCAACTATGTAATTACCAGGGATAGTTCTAATGGAAGACCTCAAATCAACTTTGGGGAAAATTTCTTTTAAATAAGAACCAATAAAAGTGTTTGTTTCAATTTCTCGTACCAAGATATCTTGCCTACTATTTTCGACCTTATCAACTAGGGGCAACTCAACAACTGTCACAATCGGGATATCGATGTCAGCAACCTCAATTACTCGCTCATAAGCAGAAAGTTGCTCATAAATAATATTTTCACTTTGAGCCTGTACTGTTGTTGCTGATAACGAAAGTAGAATTAGAGTACTTATAAATGTTTTCATAAATTTAATTTATCAATTCTTCATTATTAGGTTGTCGGTGTTTTTTAATAAACGCTGTTGAAATAAGTAAAATACCAACAGCCAGGAAAGTAAAGATTCGAGCCTCAAGACTCATCATCCAAACATCAATCAGTAATAATCTAGCAATAACTAAGCCAATGATAATAGAGCCAGCTGTACTCATCGCTTTATTTTTAGCAGCAGTACCATTAACAAATAAAGCTATGCCTGCTAGTGTATATATGACTAAAGACAAGGTAGTAGCAAAAGTATCTGAGAATAATGAATGGAGAGAAAGCCACACGAATGACAAAGAATAAAACCCAGAAATTAATAGCATGATATTAGAAACCAATTTTGAATCACCTTCTACCTTTCTCTGTGAAAGCAATAAACCGACACCTAGTGTAGAGAGGGCTATCAAAATTATAATTAAAGCATGCTGATTGAATAACCCATTATCCCAGTGTCTTATACTGAAACTTTCGACAGAGGTAATTATTGGTATAAACAAAAGTAAACTTAAATATGACAAAGTTTTGTTTGAAACTCCTACTTTTATTGACGCAATAATTAATAAAGAAACCTCAAGCAAAAAGGCTAGCGTGAGTACCGGTCCATCAAGCTCAACTGCTGTAGCAATACCTATTAGAGCAATACTAGTTGCTCCATAGAGATAAAAAGCCTTTAGGTTCGAGGTTGAGCTATAGACAACATAGGTACCAACTGCAAATACCAAGGCCCAAGCTATATAAACCAGACTAATCCACTGAGCAGCAACCGCGGCCTGAACCCAAGTGAGTAAAAACAAGAGAGTACCTAAAGCGGTAAAAATATGATTGTTTATATGTTGTTCTTTTTCTGCATTACGACGCACTAAACTGATAACGTTAGCCACAAAGTAGATAGAAACAAAAACAAAAGCGAAGAATAATAATATATCCTTATCAACTAAATAGCTATCAATGAATGCGAGGCTGTATGAATAAGTCATGACTAGTGAAGCCAGTATTATCCTCGTCCATCCAGTAGACCAAACTACCCATAAAGCACCAGCTGTCACCACTAGCAAATAACTAAACAAACCTACTTCCGAAGGATTCACACTATTTGTTAGTAGTGGAGCAATATTTGCCATTACCAATCCAGCGTAAGCAATCTTCTCATTTCGATAACGAACACTCAAAAAGGCAATAAAGGCAATCGTCAAAAACATTAACAGTAAAGCTGAGTTTGGGGTAAACAAATCATAAACTTCACGAGCGGCGAAAGTGGTCATCATCACGATAGTAGCGCCAAGCACAGCGAAAATACCGCCTTGATTCTGAATTTTTTGAATCCTCCACACACCTATTATTAAGAACGCCAATCCGACTAATAAACCTAGGGTTATTTGCCCTACTGGACCAATCCATTCAGACACAATGGCATAACTTACAAACCAACCGAAAGCTAAGATTAGTAAGAAAGCTCCTAATTTCATCATTAAATCTTCTTTTAGCCAGTTATTTATACTGAAACTCTCCTCCTCAGTAATGCCTCGAGGAATTAAATTATCAATTTTTAATTCATTTGTTTTAACATAGGGTTCAAATTCAACTGAATCAGAGTCACTAGTCAATACTTCTTCCTCTAGATTTGATTTGAGTCTAGTTTTCTCCAGTAACTTAATTTTTGCCTCTAGGGAAGCAATACGTCCACCAAAATTGAAACCGACTACCAACAATAAAATAAAAAGAATAACATCCATAAGTAAGGATTAATTTATATATAAAAATTTTAGCATACAAAGTATAATCAAAGCACAAAAAATGACCCTAGTGGGACAACTGTCCAACTAGGGTCATTTATAGTATCTAACAAAGGTGACTTGAACTTTAATTATATCTTTGTACAAAATCTAAACCTTTAAAATTGCTGAGGATACAAGGCAGACAAAAGAAAAGCCGCGAGGCGTACTGTTTGTACGACGAGCGGCTTTTCTTGCAGTCTAACGATGTAGACATAGTGATTTTAAAGGTTTAGTACTCTCGCATTGAAACTTGAGCACTCAACCGTCGAATCAAATCCAACACTACAGATACCACAATCAATACCGCTGTTCCTCCAATAGCTAAAGCAGCTACTCCAGTCGCAATCTGCATACCAACTGGTAATACCGCTACGAAGCCAAGGAAGACAGCTCCCACTAGAGTCAATCTAGTTACTAAACCTCCCAAATACTCAGAGGTGTGTGCTCCTGGTCTAATACCAGGAATGAAACCACCACTTCTCTGTAAATTCTTTGATACCGCCTCTGGGTCAAAAGTTACAGCTGTATAGAAGAAAGTAAATAGAAAGACTAAAGCAAAGTAAACTCCTCCGTAAGCCCATTGATTAGCTAGGAAGCCCGTCACTACTTCATTGGCGTGTGCTACCCAAGGTAGATTGAAAGCCGATAAAATGTTTAGGACCATTTGTGGGAAAAGGATGATGGAAAGTGCAAAGATAATTGGAATCACACCAGCCTGATTCAAGCGCATTGGCAGATATGATTGACTAGAACCATAAGTTGAACCCCCGCGACTTTGCTTAGCATAAGTAATCGGTACTGGACGTTCTGCTTCAGTCATTACTACAACCGCATAAATAATACCAATCGCTACTAGCGTAAAGCCAATATAAACTGGTAATTGTGATGCATCGTAAGTAAAGAATAATTGACTAACGGTAGCTGGTAGTGATGACACGATACCTGCGAAAATAATGATAGACACACCATTTCCAATACCGTACTCAGTTACTAGCTCACCAATCCACATCAACATTACTGAACCAGTCACAATCATGATGACGTTAACTACGAAATCAAAAGTACTTAAACCCGCAATTACGCCTTGGCTCTCAAGTAGAGTTAGAAATCCAAACCCTTGTAGAACTGCCAAAGGCAAAGTTAGCATACGACTGTATTGCGTAAACTTAGCTCGACCAGCTTCTCCCTCTTCAGTATAAAGAGCTTTAAGCCTAGTCGACATTACAGTTAGCAACTGCATAATAATTGACGCTGTAATGAACGGACCAACTCCCAACATTACGATTGAGAGATTAGCCAATCCACCTCCAGAAAAGATACTTAACAAACCAAGAAATTGGTTGTTTGAGAAAAATTGTTCTAGAACTGTCTGATCAACTCCGGGAATTGGAATAGCTGCTAACATTCGGAACACCACTAACGCTCCTAGTACAAACAGTACTCGATTACGGATAGCTGGTTCGGTGAATATGATTTTTAGTTTGTGAAGGAATGTTTGCATATATAGTATGCTACCGCTTATTTCACGCTTCCGCCAGCTGCTTCAATCTTTTCTTTAGCTGACTGCGAGACCTGACAATCTTCAATAACAAGCTTCTTAGTTAGATTTCCATTACCGAGAATCTTAACTTTTGGCGCCTTTTTCTTAACTGAAGTAATAACACCCGCTGTCACCAATGACTTTGGAGTTACCACCATTCCTGCTGTTAGCACTTCTAGAGCTGAAACATTAACTACTACCGCTAGTACTCGTTCTGAGTTTACGGTTCGAGCTCGGTTCTTACCGAATCCACGTAGCTTAGGTAGCTTTTTGATAATATCTCGCATTTCCGGACGAGTACTGTTACCAGCTCGAGCAGTTTGCCCCTTTCCTCCGCGTCCAGATGTCTTTCCGCGCTTTCCTCCTCTACCAATTCGCTTGGCAGTTTTCTTAGCCGTTGCCGGCTTTAATTCATGAAGTTGCATAGTCTAAGCCTTCTTAAGTTGCTTGAGCGCTTCGACAGCAGCGCGTGCGTTGTTAAGTTTGTTCTTACTGCGAGAGAAAATCTTAGCGGTAATATCTTTTACTCCAGCTAATTCCAATACAGTACGAACTGAGGAGCCGGCTACAAGTCCACGACCTGGGGCTGGCATCATCATTACTTCTGTTGAAGCATATTTAATGTGTACATCATGTGGAATATGACTATCCTTGTTCATTGGAACAACAATCATATTCTTCTTGGCATCTCGTACCGCTTTTTCAATGGCTAATTGAGTGTCTCCGGCCTTTCCGATTCCTACTCCAACTTTTCCTTTTCTGTCTCCAATTACAATCGATACCGAGAAAGAGAAACGTCGTCCTCCAGCCATCACACGAGTTACTCGTCTGATACTAACAATTTTTTGATCAAATTCTTGACGTGGTCGCTCTTGACGTGCTCCTCGACGAGGGCGTCTTCCAGCGGCTCCGTTTCCTTCATTACCACCGCGTCGACGTCGTGGGCCACGTTCGGCTCCTGTCGCAGCTGGTGCATCGGTTGCTGACACCACTTCTGGTGTAGCAGTTGCAGTGGTTGTTTCTGCAACTTCTGGTGTTGAACCAGTTGTAGCTTCCTGCTTTGTTTCTGACATTTTTAAATGTTTTTAGTTAAATAATTTTAGGTCTAGAATTTTAGACCACCCTCTCGCGCTGCATCAGCTAACGCTGCCACAAT
>CAZWXM010000001.1:20365-30877 GCA_964637855.1 uncultured Candidatus Saccharibacteria bacterium
AGGTCTAGAATTTTAGACCACCCTCTCGCGCTGCATCAGCTAACGCTGCCACAATTCCTTGATACTTAAATCCACCTCGGTCGAAAACCACCTCAGTAATTTTTAAGTCTTGGGCCTTTTTAGCAATAGCCGTTCCAACTAGCTTAGCTTTTTCTGTTTGGGTTCCTTTATCTTTTCGAGAATCAGCGGCAGCTAAAGTTTTTGCTGCTACGTCATCAATGAGCTGTACATAAACAGCCACATTACTACGAAATACCGCTAGACGAGGTCGTGTAGCTGTACCAGAAATCTTTGCGCGTAAACGCTTGTGACGTTGGGTTCGCATCTGGGTTTTGTATTGTGATTTTTCCATATTGAATTAATTACAAGACTAAACAGCCTTCTTACCTTGCTTACGAATAATAAACTCTCCTTGGTATCGAATACCTTTACCTTTGTAAGGTTCTGGTTTCTTAACCTTCCGCACGTTGGCAGCAAATTGTCCTAAAGCATCCTTATCAGCTCCCTTAAGAGTGACTGTATTCTTTACCACTTCAGCTGTCATACCCGCTGGAATTTGCAACGGTACTGTGTGTGAGAAACCAACGCTAAGAATAATTTCACTACCCTTAACTTCGGCTCGGTAACCCACTCCTTCAATTTCAAGAATCTTAGTAAAACCTTCAGTTACACCAGTAATCATGTTACGTAAGTGAGCTGCATAAGTTCCCCAAAGCACCTTAGCATCTGGAGTATTTCCAGGTGTTAAAGTAACTGTATTCCCTTCAATTTTTACTTCGACATCCTTCTTTAGTTCTCTTGTTAAAGTGTCTTTAGCTCCTTTAACCGTCAGTAGACCATTTTCTAAAGTAACAGTTACGCCACTTGGAATAGTTACTGGAATTTTTCCTAATCGACTCATATTTACCAAATGATGAAAAGTTGTTCACCGCCGACTTTCTTCTCACGCGCTTCGTCATTCGTCAGAATGCCGGCTGGAGTAGAAAGAATCATGTGTCCCTTTCCAAACTTAACAGAATGAATATCTGCGACCTTAGTGTATAGACGTCGACCTGGCTTTGAAATTCGCTTTACACCGTTGATTCGGTGCTCACCATTTACATAGCTTAGTGTCACTTCTAGGGTCTTTTCTTGTACTTTCTTGCCTTTTGTATTTGCAGCAGCAATGTATCCTGCATCGACTAATTTATTGAGAACTGCATGTCGTAGTTTTGAGTAAGGAACAGAAACTGTTTCTTTCTTAACTACTCCAGCGTTCTTCAAGCGAATAATCAAATCGCCAATTGTATCTCCTACCATGATGATTTTCTTACGCCTGGTATATGTCCTTCATGTGCGAGTTCGCGGAAGCAAATTCGACACATATCAAAATCTCGCATGTATCCGTGTTTTCGGCCACAAAGTTTGCAGCGTCGTACGACACGTGACTGAAATTTTGGTTTCCGCTCTGAGCGGAGAATCACTGACTTTCTAGCCATTATTTTTTTCTTAAATAAGGAAATAGTGAGCAAAATCACAAAAAGGTGACTCTTTTTCACTATTTAATACCTTTAAATTTTTGAAGCCGTCTCACTCCGATTTGAGTGACTGCACTTCCTAATAAATCCGGCTAAGGTCATAAAAACCTAAACCTTCAACGACAAGCTCCCCAAAGTAGGTACTTGTTCGTCTTGCGGGATACAATACCAGAAATAGCCAAAATAGCAATATAAAAAGCCCGTTTGCTTTAGCAAACGGGCTTACAAAAAAGGTTTAAAAGATTAGTCTTTATCACCGCCTAGGATAAAACCCAACTCATTTGGATTTAAAATTTCAGCGATTTCTTCGTCATCTGAAATACCAACGTCGATTATTTTTTCCGCAGTGACTTTTTCAAACTCTTCATAATCTGGACCAGCGGTTAATTCATCAACTCCATCTGGCAAACCAGAACATTTATGCTTTTGGTCAAGCAAAAATAACCCTTGGCATAAATTACACTTATAATTAATTTCTGACATTACCTCTCTCCTCAATAAAATAACTACTTCAAATATTTTTACCGTTGTTAAAATAACACGCTATTTTAAATATGTAAAAATAAAACACGCCGCAGCGTGTTTTTAATCCTTGTCTAAACCTCTATCTTTGTAAAATTTATCTGGAACATGAGCACCTAATTTAACTTTGCTAGTCATGTTAGTTTTTTTACATAAGTGTGTAGTATTTTTTTGAACTACCTGGTCACAATCCTTACACTTTATAAGTGTTAATTTTAAAGGCTTAATTTCGGCCACTATGTCTTTGAACATAACATTCTCCTAATAAATTAACTTACTACTTATATAAATATAACTTTAGTGGTTGATTGACCAAAAAAGTCAGACTTTGCTACACATTTATCTAATTAAGCAGTAAAAAACGGCCTATTTGAATCAGGCCGTTTTGTTTATATAAAATCAATCACAGCAATCGCATACTATTATTAGTTTTGACTGTTCAGTTTTTGCTTCAATTTCTGTAACAATTGTTGGGGAAGGATTAATAATTAAATCACCTTTTGAGTGTTGTCGTGCCGATGTATTACGCACACTTGAACCATCTTCGCTTGTGGCTACTTGTGGAGTGCTCATTTTACTTCTCCTAAATATAGTTTATGAAAATGTACTGCAACTTCAGTCCAAACAGTACACCATTTTTATAAAATATCAAATTTATTTACCCACCTCTGATGTTTAGGTGTTTTACCCTATATAAAAGGGCGGTCCCGATGGGACCGCCCTTTTCATTCTTTAAAGTAATAAATTACTTAGTTTCTTCAGCTTTTTTCAACGGCATGCCAATATGGCGTAAAAGTGCCTCTGCTTCAGCCTTAGATTTAGCTGTCGTTACAATTGTAATCGACATACCAAAGACGTCACGAATATCTTCATCAGCCGCTTCAGGGAAAATTGTATGTTCCTTGATACCGAGTGTGTAGTTACCCATTTCATCAATTGAAGTAGTCTTCAAACCTCGAAAGTCTCGAGTTTGTGGCAAAGCTACGTGAATCAGCTTATCTAAGAAGTGAATCTTTCTAGCTCCTCGTAGTGTTACTTGGTAGCCAACGATTTCTCCTTCTCGAAGCTTAAAAGCCGCGATTGATTTCTTAGCTGGTCGTGGTGATGGCTTTTGACCTGTAATCAAAGCCAATCGGTTTTGAATCAAAGCAATCTTCGCTTTATCATCTACTCTACCGGTTCCAACTGAAATAATAACCTTTTCGATTGTTGCTGCTTCATTGACATTTGTGTATCCAAAATCTCCTTTCAGAGCTTCGTATACTTTAGCCAAGCGAGCCTGTACTGTTTCCATACTCTAATTTAGCTTAAATCTTCTTACCAGTTGGTCGAGCCACGCGAACCTTCTTGCGCTTTTCTCCCTCACCTTCAAAAACGTATCCGGCACGAACTGCCTTATCGCCTTCCATTAGTGACACGTTTGAAACGTGAATTGGCATGCTTTTTTCAATAATTTGTCCTTGTGAATGTGCGCCACGACTTTTTTGATGACGCTTCACTTCGTTTATTCCTTCAATAACCACTTGTTCAGTATCACGTAGTACAGTCAAGACTGAACCAGTCTTTCCCTTATCTTTTCCCGCGATTACTTTTACTGTGTCTCCTTTTCTGATTTTCATACGATTGAATATTTAAAGGCTAAACCACTTCTGGTGCTAGCGATACAATTTTCTGATAACCAGCTTCTCCTAGCTCTCGTGGAATTGGGCCGAACACACGGTTGGCTTTTGGCTCCTTCTTTTCTTTGTCGACCAACACTACTGCGTTGTCATCAAAGCTGACGTAAGAACCATCCTTACGACGAAAAGCTTTTCTTTGTCGTACTACCACACCGTAAACCACATCCTTCTTCTTTACTTGTTTTCGTGGTTCTGCAGTTTGAACTGATAATACAACCAACTCTCCTAGTTCAGCATAACGCTTCTTAGAGCCGCCAAGTACTTTGAAAACTCGGCCTACTTTACCTCCTGAATTGTCGGTAATCTTTACGATTGATTGTGGCTGAATCATATTACTTATTAGTTACAAGCTCAAAAGATTTTCGCTTTGAGATTGGGCGGACTTCTTTAATTTCGACCGTTTCGCCTACTTTGGCGGTGTTACCTGCATCATGAACTAAGAACTTCTTAGTTAATCGCATGTATTTTTTATACTTTGGGTGCTTAACGTATCGCTCAACTGCGACTGTGATAGTGTCAGTCATTTTTGAAGCCACTACCTTACCGCGAAGAACGCGACCGTTGTTTGTTTTTGTTTCGGTAGTCATACGCTATTTGGTTTCCTTATTACTTCTTCGAGTATTCAACTCAGTCAGCGCACGAGCAATTTCAGTTTTGGCATTTCGGATAATACTAGCCTTGCGAGCTATTTTATCCTTGAAGCGCTCCTGACGTACTGTCTCGCGACTAGATTCAACCAATTCGGTCAATTCTGTATCAGACTTTTTTAGAATGTCTTGCATGTTTGTCATATACATCAGGCTGATTATGCTCGTGTGTCTTCTCGACGCACAAACTTGGCTTTTAATGGTAACTTCGCAGTCGCCTTACGGAAAGCTTCGCGAGCTACATCTTCTGGTACTCCTTCGATTTCAAAGAGAATTCGGCCCGGACGAACTTCAAAAACGAAATGATCTGGATCTCCTTTACCCTTACCCATCGGTACTTCGGCAGCTTTCTGAGTGATTGGTCGGTCTGGGAAAATACGAATCCAAGTCTTTCCAGTCTTACCCATTGTTCGAGAAATAACTCGACGAGCCGCTTCAATTTGGTTTGATCGCACGCGTGAAGCGCCAGTTGCCTTTAGACCGTATTCACCGTATGAAACTGTGATACCACGAGTATCTGGACGGTTACGACGTTCTTCACTTTTGCGGGCAGTCTGCCACTTGCGGTGCTTAACTTTTTTTGGAAATAACATATAAATTATTTATTGTTAGTTCTAGCTTCAGTATTTTGTTGCCCGGCTTTTCGGTCAGCAAATACTTCGCCCCGATAAATCCAAACTTTGATACCAATCGCTCCGTATGGAAGACGAGCAGTCACTCGAGCGAAATCAATGTCAGCTCGAAGAGTTTGTAATGGAATTCGACCTTTCTTTAGCTCTTCCTTACGAGCCATATCAGCTCCACCTAAACGACCACCTAGAGAAATACGAACTCCTTCTACATCTCTATTGGCCATAACCTTTTCGGCAGTTTGCTTCATTACACGACGGAAAGTCATGCGTTTTTCTAGTCCTTCTGCAATCATCTGACCCACGATGCGGGCACTAGATTCTGGAGAACGAACTTCTTCAATATCAACTTTTAATTCTGGACTACCAGTCATCTTTTGCTTTCGCAAAAATAGATCGATATCCTTCTTTAATTTATTGATTCCTTCACCACTGCGGCCGATAATGATACCTGGACGAGCAGTTTTAATGATGATACGAATGTCCTTTTGGCTTCGCTCGATTTCAACTGTGTCAACTGACATACCCTTCAAACGCTTTTCAAGCATTCGACGAAGCATGGCGTCAACCCGAAGATATTCGCGAAACTTTGCTGGACTAGTAGTGAACCATCGACTTCTCCAGTCTCGGTTTACTCCAATCCGTTGAACATATGGATGAGCTACGTGTGTCATATCTATTTATTTTTCTCGCCAAGTTCAACTGAGATATGGCTATTACGCTTGTTAATTCGTGATGCAGAACCACGAGCTCGTGGTGTTGATCGCTTAAAGGTTATCCCTTTATTAACTTGCACTGTCTTGATAAAAAGTTTTTCAACGTCCTTTCCTTGATCCTTTGCGTTTGCAATCGCTGACTTGATAAGTTTTGCAAAAGGCTCAGATGCTCGCTTATCAACAAATTGAATTGTTGTAAGGGCATCAGCGGCGCTTTTACCTCTTACTAAATCCGCAATCAAACGAACCTTTCTAGGTGACTGACGATAGTTCTTGAGAAATGCTTTCATATATAACTATTAGTTTGCTTTAGCGGCTTTAGCGGCTGCGATTTCAGCCTCCTTCTTCTTTTGTTCTAGGTCCTTTTGCATCTTACCTCCGTGTCGATGGAACTTCTTAGTTGGTGAAAATTCACCAAACTTGTGTCCTACCATTTCTTCTGCGACTAACACTTCAACATGATCGCGGCCGTTGTGTACACCAAATTTGAATCCGACCATTTCTGGTGAGATTACTGAGCCTCGAGCCCAAGTCTTGATGACATCACCCTCTCCGGGTTTTTTTCCGGCGATCTTTTTGAGGAGCTTTTCGTCTACGTTTGGTCCTTTATAGAGTGATCGTGACATTTTAAAATTTTTACGTATAAATCCGCACTTAACGGGTGCGGTGGTGGGAATCCCCCCAAAAAACAGGTAACGGCCGGTCTTAAGGGGAATCCCCATCAATTTCTTTAACTTTTTTCTTCAATGCGTAGCGCTGCCAGGCGATACGACTTGAGGTTGGAACTGGATGAGAATACCTAAATAAGCTAAAAAAGTCAATGGATTTAGCCGTTATTGCAGGACGTAGAAGCTTCATTTTGCTTATATAAAAATATAAAAAACTGCCTAATAAATTAGGCAGTTGAGCTTAAACCCTTAACAACTCGGGTTCGGGTGAATATTTAATAAACAAGCACGATACTTTTGATACTACCTGATTATCAATGACTTCATTTTTAACGGTAGAAACAAAGCCGGTTTTATTATTGCAGTAATCAATTGCTTGATGAACACCCTCTAAAGAATGCGGTGCTACCGTATAAGTAATCAAAATAGCATTTTCTGGCACGAAGTCAGAATCAGATATTTCAGTTTTAAATGAAGTAAATACACCAATAATCCCTAAAGCGAAACCGATTGCCAAGCCTTGATAAAATCGAGACACTTTCATAATTTCCCCCTTTTTTTAGATGATCAAAAACCCAAATTTAGTATGCCACTTTTGCGTAGTAAGTCAATTATAAATTGACGAATCTGCCTACTTGCAGTACTTTTGGGGCAGAATTTAAATCTTTTTAATTTAATAACGGTTGTTCTTTTACAAGGAGATATGAAATGCCCAATAATCGTAAAAAGTCACGTTTTGTTAATTGTGTCGTACTAAATTCAATATCATATGCAAAACTCATGCCTAAAGCTTTGGGTTTACCTTATTTTGGTAAGGTCAGACTGGTTTATGATATTCCCGATAGTATTTCTAATGATTACCCCTTGGGTAAAGTCTTGATTGTTACTACTGATAATATTAGTACCCATAATATTATCCATGATGCAGCGATTCCTTATAAAGGCTATGTTCTAAATGCTTTAAGTGTCTGGGGATTCAATATTTTAAATGATCAAAAAATACCTAACCATTTTGTTACGTATGGTAAAAATATTTACCATCATTTAGAGCATTTAAAAATTCCCAAAGAACAGTACCCCGATGATTTGCATTTAAGAGCGGTGATTTGCGAAAAATTAGAAATGGTTTTAGTGGAATTTGTCTTTAGACAAAACTTATGTGGCAGTCTTTATAAGGACTACCGCAAAGATAAAGACGATTATCATTTAAACCTTCCAGCTGATTTACCATTAATGTATCAGTTTGAGCAAACTATTTTTACCCCGACCAGGAAAAGTAAGAACGACGAGCCGGTACCATTTAAAAGCATCATCGAGAAATATCCTGATGAGTATGCCTTAGCTTTGAAAGCCTGGCAGACTTATTTAGAAGCTTTTAGAACCAAGGGACTAACCTTAGTAGATGGCAAATTAGAAATTGGCTTAAAAATGATTAATGATAAGCTTGTTCCAGTAATTGCTGACGAACCACCAGTTACACCTGATTCAATTAGATTAGTAAAATCTGGCGAAATTGAAATCGGTATAGAACCAAACTGGATCGGTAAAGAAAATGTTAGGCAGCTAGTTGAACAAACCTGGAAAGAGAATAATTGTCCTAATACAGCAATAAAAATCCCTGGTGATGTCGCTAACTCCATCAGCAACAAATCATACCAAGAACCTTTTTTTCAAATAACTGGGTTTTCATTGAAAGATTTTTTGATTGCTCAGAAATTTTGGCATTAAATTTTCCTCCTCAACCTTAATAAGCCGTTCACTTTATGTGGCGGCTTTTTTTATGCTACGCTAGCTCTATATGGCTAAACCTAGAGGTAACGAACATACCACTCTTACTGAAACGGCTAAGCAAGTGGTGAGTGAAATTAAAAAAATTCCCGGTGTAAAAATGATTGCTCCAGGAGAAATTAGTGTCACCAAAGGTAGTGGTGGTGGCAAGCGCTTCGTGACAGTTGTTTACACTCGAGCCGGTTGTGAGCTAATTATTTCTGGACAAAGTACCCAAAAAGTATCAGTCCATATTGCTGAACCAAAAGATATTCTCAAATCTTTAAAATTAGCTAAAACTTTACGTGATTTTACTTTTAAAGAACGCGAGCGTAATCCCGGCATATAAAAACAGCGGCACGCAAAGCGTGCCGCTGTTTTTATATATTTCTATAATTCGTCTAAAGCATCGTCAATAAGACTGAGAGCTTCATCGATTAGATCCTCAGCGTCACTATATTCTTCATCGTCTATCGCATCTTCGGCATCGTCGAGTAAATCTTCAGCTTCATCAAGATAATCCTCAGCGTCTCCGATATCATCCCCAGCATCATCAGCTTCATTTACATCATCCCAAGCATCATCAAAATCATCCCGAGCATCATCAAGTGCTTCTCTTAAATCAGCTTCTTCACCACCATCACCAATTGAATCTAAAGCTTCCTCAATTAGGTCCTCAGCCTCTTTAGCATAATCATAGGCCTTTTGATAATCTTCATCATCTAGGGCTAGTTCGGCTCGTTCAAGCTTACTGTCGGCATCGTCGAGTAAATCTTCGGCGTCACTAACATCTTCTCCTTCATCATCAGCTTTACTGATTTCGCTCTCAGCTTCGTCAAAGGCATCATTTGCATCTTCAACCGCTTCATAAGCATCATCTTCAGTAACCAAATCAATTTCATTACCTACTTCATCGAGCACATCTTCGGCATCTAGAGCATCGCTGATAGCCTGACGATAGTTTCTAGCGTCATAAGCCTCTTGTGCATCATCTAGATATCCCCGTGCTTCATCGAGCAAATCTTCAGCGTCACCCACATCGTCACCATTATCTTCCGCTTCATTAAAGGTATCTAGCAATTCATCATAATAATCTTCAGCATCGTCTAGGGTATCTTCAGCCTTACCAGAATCAGATTCACCACCAGCATCTTCAAAAACCTCAGTGGCATCAGCTAAAACCGATTCAGCCAAATCAGTGGCTTCTGCATAATCCTCATCAAAGTAAGCTTGTAGTGCATCATACAAATCTTCTCTAACGTTACGTAAATCATCGCGTAAATCAGCTTGGTCAGCTTCATCATCAACATCATCAATTTGTTCTTCAGCTTCTCGGACCATTTCAAAAGCCGCTTCAATAATATTTTCAGCTTGCTGGCGCTTTTCATCAGCCACACTAGTCGAGGCTCCAGCCACGATTGGTTGTGGGGTTGGCTTTTGAGTTACTATATTTTCACTAGCCTTCTGCCCCTCCAAATCTGTAATCAGTGACAACAAATAAGCCGCTTGGGATTTGGGACCAAATACGCCACTAGCTGGATTTACTTTATGAGCAGTTTGCCAACGTACCACCGCCTCCTTAGTTAGCGCCCGGTAGAGTGAGGTTTCATTACCAACTGAGCCTGGACCAGTTTCAGCGATGATGAATCCAGTCGCATTTAGATATTTTTGTAAACATCTAACATCTTCGCCATCTACCTCCAATTCTAGAGTTCGGGAAAAAGAACATTCATTAGCTGTTTGAGCCTGAGTGAGACTGGGCACCATAAAGCTCACAAAGATAAAAGCAAAAACTATAGGGGTAATGATTTGGGTAAGTCGTGATGTATTCATAAATAACAAAATATTAATAAGTGACTTTATTATAGCAGATACTAAAATGTGCTAAAGAACCTTTAAATTTCAATCTGGATTATTTTTTGAATTGATATTTTCACTAATTAGTGATAATTTTCATTTTAGATACATTTTCCTTTTAAATTTCATAGGAGTACATAAAATGCGCTATCAATGTGAAATCTGTGAGCAAATTCACGCAACTCAGGAAGAAGCAATGGCTTGCGAAAATAAACCTTTAAAGACGGAGCTAATAACCGATACACTTGTAATATATGATTACTTAGTTTTTAGAGTAAAATCTTCTAAAATTCTACCCGATCATAGTCGTCAATATACTCTTATTAAACAAGATGATGACTGGCAAAATCTATTAAGATTTTACATTCCTGATAAAGGTTTGATTGTTAAAGAAACAGAAATTAAACAAATTTCTAAAACCCAAGCAATCGAACATATGTTAAATGTAATTGAGGTCATTAAAAGCAGTAAGTTCGAGACTCTAGGCAGCTATTGGGATTATTATGTGGA
>CAZWXM010000001.1:30977-53612 GCA_964637855.1 uncultured Candidatus Saccharibacteria bacterium
TCATTAAAAGCAGTAAGTTCGAGACTCTAGGCAGCTATTGGGATTATTATGTGGATTTTTTGGACAAAATAATCAACGCAAAAGCAGTGACTGCAAAAAATCTACAGAATGTTGCATTTGCTTTCTGTAATTTACCATGTGACTTTGGATTTGTTCATGGTCAAACTTTTGTAAGAAAATTATTGCAGTTCATTAAAAATCTGTCTGACGACGATAAATCAATTCTTCGAAAGATTGTTGAAGAAAATGATAATGATCGTGTTCAAATTAATAAAGATAGAATTCTAGGTTTAATTTAAATTCTAGATTAAAACACCCTTCTCGGGTGTTTTCTTTTGATTATCTATTTCGTTAGGAGTTACTGATCCAAACAAAAAAGCACCAATTGGTGCTTTTTTGTTTGGCTTATCTTTTGCCCCCCATCAGTCGTCCTGGCTTTCGCCTTGAGACAATGAGTTTGTTTGAGTATTTCTTCGGTGAACGAGTCTTTTGACCCTTTCCGGTTGGTCGTCCTTGCTTGGTTCGGGCTCGTCTGTGTCCTCGTGGAGACTTACCTTCACCTCCTCCGTGTGGGTGGTCGACAGCGTTCTTAGCTGATCCACGAGTCTTCGGTCGAAGTCCCATGTGTCGAGCGCGTCCCGCCTTACCAATTCTTACCAAACGATTTTCTTCATTTGATACAGAACCGATTGAAGCCCAAGCTGTATTTAGCACCTTTCGAATTTCAGATGAAGGCATCTTGATAGAAGTATGATGACCATCTTGAGCCACTACTTCTACGTGATTACCCGCTGAACGTCCTAATCGAGCTCCAGCTCCTGGATTTATTTCTACGTTGTAAACAAAAGTACCAACTGGAATAGCTGCTAGTGGCAATCTATTTCCAACTTTTACCTTAGCTGTTTCAGAAACAATTACAGTATCCCCGGCTTTTAGATTTTGAGGAGCGAGAATATATCGTCGCTCTCCATCGGCGTAACAAATTAAGGCGATAAAACCAGAACGGTTTGGATCATACTCAATAGTTTCAACCTTAGCTGGAACATCTTTCTTATCGTACTTAAAGTCAATCAGTCTGTAAGTTCTTTTGTTTCCTCCACCTCGGTAGAGATTTGTAGTTCGACCATCACTGTTTCGTCCACCAGTACTGCGCTTACCCTGAGTAAGAGATTTTAGTGGATTACTTTTAGTGCTGGTTAGTTTTTTCTTATACTCGACGACTGAACTATCGCGTCGTCCAGCAGATGTTGGTTTATATGATTTCATATACTAGACAAGATTAATAGTGTCGCCCTTTTTAAGATAAACGTAGGCTTTTTTCATTCCCGAAACTAATTTTTCTCGGTTTCGACTACCAACTAATCGCTTAGCTGGTTTTTTGTTAACGATGTTTATTCTCACCGGCGTCACATGGTAAAGAGCTTTAACTGCATCACGTACTTGAAACTTGTTAGCTGAACGCAATACTTCAAAAGTATAAACGTTTTGCTCACTTTGTCCGACTGACTTTTCCGTCACTCGTGGTCGTGAAATAACAGCTGTAAGATTTCGGTCAGTAGATAACGCTTTTGGCGCTACCACTTTAGGAGTCTTAGCTACACTCTCTACCTTGGTTTCTTTTTTCTTTCCAAAGAGAGCCATATTATTTTGACTTAGAAGCTGCAGGAGCAATTCGCTTTTCTAAAAGCTCAATTGAACTTTTCGCATCTGCTACTACAACATACTTATAAGTAAGGAGTTCAACTGGGTTGATATCCTTAGCTTGCATCACTTCAATATTTCCGAAGTTTCGGAAACTCTTTTCAATTGCAAGACTTCGGTCCGCCAATACCACTAGCGCCGCATTCTTTCGCTTAGTAGCAAGAGAAGCTTGTCCAGAACCTTTGGCTAAAGCCGCTAGGATTCCTTTGGCATCTTTGGTTTTTGGCTCTTCCATTGACAATGAGTCAACGAAAATAATTTCGTTATCAGCTAACTTCTTAGATAAGACTGTAGCTAAAGCTTTCGCTCGTACCTTCTTATTAATCTTAACTGAAAAATCTTTTTCTGAAGTTGGACCATGAGCCACACCTCCACCTGCCCAAATCGGTGACCGATTTGAACCATGTCGAGCGCGTCCTGTTCCTTTTTGTTTCCAAGGCTTTTTACCACCTCCGCGAACTTCACCTCTGTCCTTTGTATTGGCAGTAGCGGCGCGAGCGTTAGCTTGCATACCAATTACTACTTCGTGTACTAGACCGGGATTCCAGTTAACTCCGAACACTACTTCTGGAAGTGTTACATCACCAGTCTCCTTTCCGTCACGAGAATATACTTTTGCATTCATATGATTGAAAATTAATTAGTGCTATACACTTCTACTAATGTGCCCTTTCGACCTGGAACAGCTCCTGAAACTACGATGATATTTTCATCCTTGTTTACTTGTAGAACCTTTAATCCCTTAATGGTAATTTTATCGCTACCCATTCGGCCAGCCATACGTGTACCCTTCAAAACTCGAGCTAAACCAGTTGCTCCGATTGATCCCGGTTCACGTTCAGAGTGTCTCTGACCATGTGACCGACGACCTCCGGCGAAACCGTGTCGCTTCACTACACCTTGGAAACCTTTTCCTTTTGAAACCGCTGAGACAGTGATATCGTCTCCTGGCTCAAAAGTAGAGGCATCTAAAGTAGAACCTTTCTCCAGTCCTTCAATCTTTGCTTCCTCACCAGTGCGCGGACGAAATTCGCGCGACATAGCGATAGCTGAACCGAAGTGACCCATTGCTGCTTTGTTAACTCGGTGTTGCTTTTGAACACCAGAAGCTAACTGGACCGCAGAGTAACCATCTTTTTCTGAAGTTTTCACCTGTGACACAGTCGCTGGTGTTACCTTCAAGACAGTTGCTGCACGACACACTCCTTCATTGTCGAAGACTTGTGTCATACCGGTCTTTGTTCCCAGAATAAATTTCATTCTTGTATGAACCTAAATTAATAAAATGCTTTAACTAATTGACCCATACAACAAATCGCGCCGTTTTGGGGCGAGCACAAGCTCGCCGACAAAACGGCGCGATTTGTGCCCATTGGTCCGAGAAACATCTCGTACATAGGTCTTTAAAGCTGGGGTCAGTATACTGATTTTTACAATAAATACAACCCTTCGACCTAGATTGACTACCTTTAAGATTAAATGTACTTTACAAGGTAGAAATCGTTACTTTACAAAGAAAGAGAGGTTAAAAGTGTCCAAGAAAATTTTAGTGTTGGGGGCCGCTCCGGCTCTTCTAAATATTTTAGCTAAGGCAACAAATGCTCAGTTAGTGGTTATCGCCCCAGTAAATACTGGTGGTTTCGCAGACGTCAGAAATCCATTGGATATACCAATTAACATTATTGAACCTACAGATAAAAGTTACCCTAATTTAAACCAGCTTAAATCAAAAGCTGACGAGTTAGTCAAAACCCGTAGTAAAGTAACTGCTAACCTTGTAACTAAACCAAAGAAACATCGCTAAATCCTACCGGAGGTAATTATGTTAGAAAGTCTTACTTTATTTCTAGTTGTCAGTCACGCCAGTATTAACCACACTTTATCTGCCCCACAAAATAAACCGAAAGCTCCAACAGTAATAATAACTAGAGCACCCTTAATTAATCGCCGTGAACAAAGCCTTGATAAAGTTTTAGCCTATTTACTCTTAAACTCTAAACCAAAATCAAAGCAGCGAAGAGCTCGAATTAAATAATAAAAGGCACATTGTGAAAACAATGTGCCTGTTTTTATTTAAACCGTCAGATTTTACTCCGAATTAACTTCCCTGCAGCCTACTGGAAATTATTTCTGCCTCACACCGATAAATTTTTATAGGAATAAAAAATTTACTGGTGTACATTCACAATAGCCCCTTCGGAGCTTTGTTCATACAATAAGAAAAGCCGCTCAAAATGTGACGCGGCTTTTATTAATTAATAATGAATTTTAGTGTAGCCCATAAACTACTGGTGCGATTTGCAGATAAGCAAGCATACCGATAGTGGCTAATGAGAAACATTGGACAACCCAAGAATTCTCACTTCTAAACGTCATATTATTTGGTTCTAAATTTTTCATAATTTAGTATTTTTAATTTTTCTTCTTAAAGAACAATTTATAAAGAACAAATCTTTAAAACCTTATATCTTTCGAAATTTGGTTTTACTTTTCATCAAACAGAGAAAGGCGGTCTCTTGCGAGACCGCCTCCTGTTTGTCTAAGTATTATGCTCCTAACTACCATATAGCACAAGTGCTATATGGGGATAACAATTAGGTACAGAAAAAGCCACCCAATGGGTAGCTTTTTCTTGGCAACAAATTGCCTGCCTATACGGAGCGCGACAACACTCTGTAAGAATGATACTGAGCTCCGTTAGCTCAGGCTTCAAGCGTTAGCTTGATTACATCATTTTTACATCAATGTTGACTCCAGATGGGAGTGAGAGGTTCGTAAGAGCCTCTACCACTTTAGGACTCGGATTGAGAATGTCGATTACTCGCTTATGAGTTCGCATTTCAAACTGTTCTCGCGCGTCCTTGTGCACGAAAGTTGAACGGTTAACTGTGTACTTCTTGATTTCAGTTGGCAAAGGAATTGGACCAACTACGTTTGCGTCGAAACGCATAGCAGTGTCAATGATTTGCTTGACTGAAGTATCGAGAATTTTGTGCTCGTAAGCCCGTACTCGAATACGAAGTTTGTTAATCGAACCCGCTGCTTTACTGTCTTTTGATGTAGTGTCTGTAGCCATAAAATTTGTTTATCAGTGCTGATTAAGCAACAATCTTCGTTACTACTCCAGCTCCTACAGTCTTACCTCCTTCACGAATCGCAAAGTTTGTTTGCTCTTCCATCGCTACTGGAGCTACCAACTTCACTTTGAAAGTTGCAGTGTCTCCTGGCATAACCATTTCTGTACCTTCAGCTAGTGTTACGTCTCCTGTTACGTCAGTTGTACGTACGTAGAACTGTGGCTTGTAACCAGAGAAGAATGGTGTGTGACGACCTCCTTCATCCTTTGAAAGTACGTATACTTCAGCTTCGAATTCAGTATGTGGTGTTACAGAACCCTTCTTAGCTAGTACTTGTCCTCGGTGTACATCTTCCTTCTTTGTACCTCGTAGTAGGATACCAGCGTTGTCTCCAGCTTGAGCTTGATCAAGTTGTTTGTTGAACATTTCTACTCCAGTTACAGTTGTAAGTGCAGTATCCTTGATTCCAACGATTTCAACTTCTTCACCAACCTTAACGATTCCTCGTTCTACTCGGCCTGTTACTACAGTACCTCGTCCTTCAATTGAGAAGATGTCCTCGATTGGCATTAGGAATGGCTTGTCTAGATCACGAATCGGTGTTGGGAAGTATGAATCCATCGCATCAACCAATTCAATAATCTTAGCTTGGTAAGCAGCGTCTCCTTCAAGAGCCTTAAGCGCAGAACCTTGGATGATTGGAGCGTTAGCACCATCGTAACCAGCCTTAGTTAGCATTTCTCGAAGTTCTTCTTCTACCAACATAATCATTTCTTCATCTTCCACCATGTCACACTTGTTTAGGAAAACCAGCATTTGTGGTACACCAACTTGCTTAGCAAGAAGAATGTGTTCACGTGTTTGTGGCATAGCTCCGTCTGTTGCAGCTACTACAAGTACCGCGCCGTCCATTTGGGCAGCTCCAGTAATCATGTTTTTGATGTAGTCGGCGTGACCTGGCGCATCGATGTGTGCGTAGTGTCGGTTTGGAGTTTCGTACTCTGAGTGTGAAAGCGAAATAGTGATTCCACGAGCTTTTTCTTCTGGTGCCTTGTCGATATCTTCAACCGCCTTAACGTTGGCCTTGTATCCCTCTCCCTTACCATTAAGTGTAGTAAGAATTGCTGCAGTTAAAGTAGTTTTACCGTGGTCAACGTGACCAATAGTACCTACGTTAATGTGCGGCTTTGAACGATCATATGCGTCTGCCATAAAATACTTAAATTAGTATAAATAATAATTTACCGCACACATTAGGCTAAAAAGCTATGCAGATTTTCAATCGAAGCGGCGCGAGAACGCCGCGCTTCGGTTGAAAACCAAGCGTGTGAAAGAGCAGTTATATTTCGCTCCACCCACAGAACACTGTGTGCAGTCCGGCTATGGTACCAGAGTGGGCTTTTTTTGCAAGACTTTTAGTCTAAAGTCCCAAAAATTAAACCAAATACAAAAAGTCACCCTCGGGGGGTGACTTTTTGTATATTTACTGGTGTAAATTATTCAGCGTCAGTAATTCCTCTTTCTTTCTTAATATCAGCCATTACGTTTGGCGGAACGATTTCGTAATGATCAAATTCCATTGTCATTGAAGCTCGTCCTTGAGTCATTGAACGTAGAGTGTTGGTGTAACCAAACATTTCTGAAAGTGGAACCTTCGCATGAACGATAGTTTTTCCACCCATTTCTTCAGAACTCTCAATTTGACCACGCTTTGAAGAAATATTTCCGTTGATATCTCCCATGTATTCTTCTGGAGTTCTAACTTCAATCTTCATGATTGGTTCTAGAATAACCGCGTTTGCTCGTTTCGCTGCTTCCTTGAAGGCATTGATACCAGCTAGTTTGAAAGCGATTTCACTTGAGTCAACATCGTGGAATGAACCATCGAAAAGTTCGACAGAGACATCTTCCATCTTGTAACCAGCCACAAAACCACGTCCCATGGCTTCCTTACAACCCTTCATTACGGCTGGGATGTATTCTTGTGGAATAACCCCTCCCTTAATGTTGTTAACGAATTCGAAGTGATCCTCGCGAGTCACGTTCTTTGGTAGTTTGGCTTCAGGATCGGCAATTGGCTCTAGCGGCTTAATTCGAATCTTAACGTGACCATATTGTCCACGACCGCCTGATTGTTTAACGTATTTGTATTCAGCCTCCGCTTCTCGTTGGATAGTTTCTCGGTAAGCTACTTGTGGCTTTCCGATATTTGCTTCCACTCCGAACTCTCGCTTCATACGGTCAACGAGAATTTCAAGGTGAAGCTCTCCCATACCAGCAATGATAGTTTCTAGAGTTTCTTCATCAGTTGAAACCACGAAAGTTGGATCTTCATCAGACAAACGCTTCAAGGCCACACCCATCTTCTCTTGGTCATTCTTTGTCTTTGGTTCTACTCGCACCGCTACCACTGGAGCTGGGAAAGTAATAGCTTCAAGCAGAATTGGTTTATCTAAATCACAAAGTGTGTGTGAAGTTTTTACTTCTTTAATACCTACCGCTGCAGCAATTTCTCCAGCGTACACTTCTTCCACCTCTTCTCGCTTATCAGCCATCAAACGTACGATTCGTCCAACTCTTTCTTTGTTACCAGTTGAGGCGTTAAGAATGTAAGTTCCTGACTTAATTGTTCCAGAATAAACTCGGAAGAAAGCCAACTGTCCAACGAATTTATCGTCTTGTAGTTTGAAAACTAAAGCACTTAATTTTTCGTCGTCTGTTGTTTTCATTTCAATCACCTCGTCTTCATTATCAGGATTAGTACCATGAGTTGGTGGTAGATCAAGTGGTGATGGGAGGTAATCCACCACAGCGTCTAGTACCAACTGGACTCCGATATTTTGCAAAGCCGTTCCCGTCATAATTGGGAAAATCTCATTAGCTAATACCGCCTTTCGAAGCGTAGCTTTAATTTGTTCATTATTTGGTTCAGTTCCAGCTAGGTAAGCTTCCATGATAGCGTCATCATGTTCTACCACTCGCTCGATAAGTTCGGCTCGACGCTTTTGCGCTTCAGCTAAAAACTCTTCTGGAATTTCCGCCTCAGTTACATCCATTCCCATTTCCCCGCCGAATGAATATGACTTCATAGTAATCAAATCGATTACTCCACGCATGTTGTTTTCCGCTCCCATTGGAATTTGAATTCGACAAGCCTTCTTTGAAAGTCGTTCTTCAATTGATTTTACTGAAGCGTCAAAGTCAGCCCCCAACTTGTCCATCTTATTAACGAAACAAATACGTGGTACTTGAGCTTCATCAGCATAACCCCAGTTAGTTTCAGTCTGTGGTTCTACTCCAGCTGCACCGTCGAATACTACTACCGCACCATCAAGCACGCGCATTGAACGCTTTACTTCAGCCGTGAAGTCGATGTGCCCTGGGGTATCGATAATGTTAAAAGTGAATTGATTAGCCTTATTCTTTCGGTCTGTTTCTAGGGTTTTTGCCCAGTTACAAGAAATCGCAGCAGCTGTAATAGTAATACCGCGCTCTCGCTCTTGTTCCATCCAGTCTGTTACTGTTGCTCCATCATGAACTTCACCAATCTTGTGACTCATTCCGGTGTAAAACAGAATTCGTTCTGAGGTAGTTGTTTTACCTGCGTCTACGTGGGCCACAATACCGAAGTTTCGTAGTCTTTCGAGGGGAAATGCTCGTGCCATAAATAATATAAATAATGAATAACTTTAATAATATTTTGTCGGTTGAAACACTATATAAGAGTGTCTCTTCGACATACGCAAAACCTAGTTTTTACTCCTTGTTTTACGTAAACCTCCCTAGTTTGTTAAGTGCAATCGGCCGAAATATGCTCTAGGAAATGCATATTATCGGCATAAGTGGAACATAATCGCTTACGCTCATTGTTTGTCACTTAAAAATCGGCCGGAACGGCCTGACCGCGATACTATACGGTATTCACCGTAAAACATCAACCGCTTACTACTTACTTAAAACCAGAAGTTCAATCGAAAAATCAACCTTCTCACCAGCCTCGATAGCTTCTAACTTTCGAACTTTAGCTTTAATCGGCAAAATATAAGAACCGGATGACTTACTAGGGAAAATTGAAGTCGTCCAAGCCGTCTTTCCAATTGTTACTAATACTGGTAACGAACCAAAGCCCCGATGGTTTTGTCCATATTTTTCTTTTATTTCCTGACCAATTTTTTTGGTAATCGGCATAAAATGCCAGTTGGCCGTTTCGCCTGGATAGATAAACATCGTTTCTTTCATTTTATAAATCGATTTTTTCATAAAAATAGTCAGGCTTAATACCTGACTATTGTACCAATTTCTACCGATTTAAATTACATTTCCATTTGTACTCCACCACATTCACCTTCAGTGTAGGACGTGACATTAGCTTGCGCACAAGCACTACAACTATTACCAAAAGTTTGTGGAACCGGATGGCATGGAGCAGTAACACACTGGACCTCAACCGAGGCACAAACTGGGGCATAAATCATAGTACAAACTTCAGCCTGCTTTGATTCTGGCGAACACTTTATAGCTGGTTTTGTTTCTGGATTAGCGGCAGGGCAAGCGGCGAATTCACAGTTGGGAGCAGTCCGTCCGACATAAGAACCGTCAGGACAAATCTTGGCATCCATAGTACAAGCAACTGGTTCCACTGGTCTGGGCTTGTCTGGCGTTGGCACACTTGAAGTGGTGGTAGAAACTGGAGTTGGTTTTACTGTAGGCTTCTTCACTTCCAGCAAATTAACTATTTGTTCAACGGGAGTGACTTCGAGATTTATTTGGAGACGTTCAGAAATATTATTTAGCAGAGTGTTCATTCCTTCTTCAGTGATAGCTCCAGCAGCACTATGTAATAGTGGAGCTCCTTCAGTATCGTATCTAAGTTCACCATTTACATATTCATAGTGACCAATCATGGCGGCCACTTGATTAAAATCTTCTAATTCTAAGCCCGGTAATGCTAGCGCAAACATCATTGGCTCAAAACCCTCAACTGGATGACCGCCCTTACTAATCACTATCGACTCTAACTGAGTTCTAAACTCAGTTTGTTTACTGATAACATTTTCTACTTCGGTTGGTTTTGTATCAATCGGAATAATGGTTGGTTTTAGGTTGGTTACATACAACATGTGCCACAACACAAAGCCCATTAAAAATAAAGTTGCGATACCAAAAAATAATTCTGAGGTTCTTTTCATACTAGGTATATGATGCACCTTTCGTAACTAGGATTCAAGTAAAGTTATAAAACTTTTAAATATTCAAAGCTCCTAAGGTGTCAGTGTAGCTACTTATAAAAGCGGGAATAGCAAAAGCTAGCAATACGGCTGGCAAAACCACGACAATGATAGTCGCCCAAAAAGTGATGCGCATGTATTTTTCAGTTTTTTTAGATAGGCGTAAAATTTCATCTAGCTTAGCCTCTTGTTCACTAATCTTGGTTTGAGAATCTGGATTCATAAATATTTATTTAAGCTTAACTATATCAGAACGGCCGGCATGAATGCCGGCCGTTCTATTTAGTTCTTTGGTTTTTCCTTCTTTGGTTTTTTAACTTCTTTTTTTCTATCTTGTCCTTTCATATTTTTTTAATTACTCCTCTATTATAAATCCAATCTTAAATAAGAAAAGATTAAACTTTGGTTTTAGAGTTAATAAGTGTCAGTTTCTCTAAGCGCGGCAGTTTTTTAATCGCATATTCCCTTTGCATAGCTTCACTGCGAGTGAGAAAGCTTTCACTATAAACAATTTTAACTGGCCGTCTCGCTCTAGTATATTTTGAACCGGCCAATCTAGCACTGGCAGTATCGCCTTTACCATTATGTTCCGCTAGCCGTTTTTCTAAATTAGTGGTGTAACCAGTATATAAAGTTGCATCAGCGCACTTAACTACATAAACGTAGTGCGACATAGAATTAGTCTCTAGTTTTTTCTTTACCCCACTGCCATTTAAGCGATTCACCTTTTTTCCAACAAATTACTAAAAACGCCGCCGTCGCAATTAAAACTATAGTAATTACATCAGTGGTAGGAAGAATATTAGCTTCAGCATAAATAATCGTTCCTAAAACTACTACTAGATAAATTACTAAAGTAAACCAACCTTCCTTACGCGCTGGAGTCCAGCCGTAACCGTATAACTTTCTCTTAAACCAATATCCCTCAGGGTTATCTTTAAGATAATTTATATAATCCTCCAAACAATTCATTAAAATAGTATGTACCTATATCCCAAGGCTGTAAAGCACGTTTGGTGTTCAAATTCTTTATTTAGCCTTACTTTTACCTAAATCTAAAACTTCATCAATTCTAATTTGCTCCACAAAATCTGGTACGTGCGATACTAAAATCATCGCCCCTTTGTATTCATTTAAAGCTTTAGCAATCACTGGAATATGACGAAAGTTGATGTGGTTGGTAGGCTCATCGAGAATCAACAGTCCTGGTTCTTCCATAGTTAATTTGGCAAAGGCTATCAAACCCTTCTGCCCTTCAGACAAATCACCCACTCTAGTTTTCATCACATCACCAAACAAGAGGAAGCCGGCCGCAATCGAGCGCATGTCTTCTTCCAGTTTCTTCTTCATTGAATCCATCAAAGTTTCAAAAACGGTTTTGCTAAAATCTAAGTTAGAAAAATCCTGTCGATAGTAACCAATTTTTACTCCAGCCGTTACCTCTTCTCCCTTAGCATGTCCGCCGGCTAAACTTTCCAATAAAGTAGTTTTACCAATTCCATTAGGACCAACAATTTGCAAATGTTCGCCGCGCTTTAATACGATTTCACACTCCACTTGTTTCGGTTCGTGGTTTTTAATTACTTGGTAAGAAGTTAATCTAACTACTTCCAAAGGGATATCGGCGTGGGGATTGATAGTAAATTCGCGAATGGTTTTATCTTCCTTACGTACATCCACTTTATTTTCTTCACTCTCTTCAATCTCCGCCCGCATTTTTTTAGCTACCAAACGCATCTTACCTCCCTTAGCAGCAAAGTAGTTAATCTTATCTTTATCAGCTTGAATTTGTTTGGCCAACTGAGCGTTCTTACGATTTTCCTTTTCCACTCGCGCAGCAATTTCCTTTAGTACCGCGTGATAGTTTCCGTTATATTGTTCTATCTGACGGTTTTGGGTATTTAGATATAAAACTCCATGTGTAAAAGAGTTCAAAAAATCCGCATCGTGGGAAATCACAATCACCGTCTTTTTGTACTCCTTCAAAAAAAGAGTTAAGTGTTCGATACCAGCGACATCAAGATTGTTGGTTGGTTCATCCAAAAGCAAAACATCGGGATTTTGAATTAAGGCTGACGCTAGTAACAAACGAGCTTGTTGGCCACCAGAAAAGCTGCCCACAATTCGATCTTTAAAAGTCTCTCGTTGTTTTTCAGTTGGAGTTAAATTAACAATCTCAAGTACCGTATCGATTTTTGGATCAATATCATAAACTTTCTCAGGAAAACACTGCTCAAAAAAAGCTCGTACCGTTAAAGTCAGTTCGCTCCGAGGAATAATTTGCCGTGATTCAGCAATTGAAGTCCGGGGCTGGAGATTAATTGCCCCGGCTTCAGGTTTAAGCGCTCCGGTAATAAGTGAAAATAGCGTAGACTTTCCAGCTCCATTCTGTCCCATCAAGGTTAGCTTGGCGCCCCGACGCACTACAAAACTCGCTTCCTTAAGAATCGGCTTAGTAGCATCGTACTCATACGACACATCTTTAAAAACAATTAATCCATCGTTGTTCGACATGGCTCATACCATACCTTAAAAACCGCCACTTTCAAAATGCTTTTGCTAAATAAAACCCGCTTCACTGAAGCGGGTTTTATTTAAGCTGATAGATAAGCTATCACAACCGAGATTAGAGCAATCGCTAAACAAGCATAAATTGCCAAGTTTAAATATTTCATATTTTAATTATAACAAATTAACCAAGCTCTTTGACCTTCTGAAGAGCCACTACATACATACTCTCAGACCATCCCAGCGGAGTATTTTCGTTTGGTCGCTCAGTGTGTGAATAATATAGCTCTGGCACTTTACCATCCGCCGTCACAGTGGCCTTAGCCTTACGTAACCAATAATAGGCCTTCTCCTTTTCTCCACGCTCAGCATAAACAATCGCGAGCCAAGCTAAGCCAAAACACCATTCGGCTTCTTCACTAAAGCCATCAGAGTTATTATTGTAATATCGGTCAAGCTTGTAACGAATCACCCCTTTGTCACGCGCCAAGTGATACTCGACATTTCTTAATATAGTCAGGGTTTCTTCCTCAGTAGTAACCGCAAACGGATAAATGAGCGAGAGTAAAGCCAAATCGCAAAACTTTGTAACCGATTCTCGGGGCAACAAAGCGCGCAAAGCGGCTTCACCCTTTTCGACGGCTTCCACTGGTACCTTAAGCCAATCAATTTCACTAGCTTTCTTAAGCGCTGCCACTACCGAACCAATTGATGAAGCATGTACTTCCATCGCTTCTTCCCAAATACCATTATCAGCATCTTGCCAATACTCTAGGGTAACTAAATAATCAACTATCTTTTGGACCATCGCTCGCTCTTCATCAGTCTCAAGAATAGACGCTCCCAATTGTTCTAGGGTAATAATAATATTTAAAACTTCTCCCACAGCGTCATTTTGACTATTGCCCCACTCCTCCCAATACTCTTCGAAAGTTTCTGGATGGAACCGGGCATGAATATATTGCCAAGCTTCTTTTGGTTTATTTTCAATCGCCCAGTCAATCTTGTCTTGATGCTTAACAAACAGTGTCAGTAGGGCTTTAGCGGCTTTTTGAACGACGGCAATTTCCCCCGTTTCTAGAAAGCCCAAAGTCATGAAATAAATATCGCGTAACCAGGCTTTATCATAACCAGTCTCTACATTGTGAGCCGACGCCGTAAAAACTCCAGAGGGTTTTTGGAGAGAACGCACCATGTCGAGGTGAGACTTAATTTCAGTGTCAAAATCAAACGTCATAAGAACAAAGGAACAAAACGGCTAATAAAACTAAACGGCCACTTCAAGTTGGTTTAAGCGATTAAGGTGTCTGTCTTCTTCTATCACTAAGGAAATTTTCTTGGCTACTTCCTCTGCTACGAAGCGATTGGCATTGTCATTAACCAACTCATTTAAGATTTCCTGCAAAACCTCTACTCTGGCTACTGAACTAAGAGTTTCAAATCCAGCAATATTATTGACTAGCTCTTCTGCTTGGGCTGGGGCCTGTTCTTTCAAACTCCGCCATTCAGTCAAATTTTCCAAGTTGGTTTCATTCTCTAAGGTAGAGACAGTTATTTTGGGAGCTGATTCCATAGTCATATCACTTAATAAATAATAACTTATTATATCATGTCCAACTTTTGGCACTATAATATGTGCGATTTTCAATTAGGTATGAAATAATAAGACCATATGGAACAAATGCCACAAAATTTTGGAGTTAAAATTGAAACCCCGCCGATTAACATTGATTCAGCTTTAGGCTTAATTCAAACTTTGGAAGACAAAATCACTAATAAAGAAGCGCTTAGTAAATATGACGAGGGTGAAATTGGTTACATGATTTCTTCACTGCAAGATTTACAAAGCGATGGCTTCACCGAGCCAGCCCTGCAAATCGCTTTAACCAAACTAATTAATCTGCGCGATACTCTAAAAGGTTCTGAGACAATACATTAGAATTCAAACTCATTTCTTAAGGCGCCAGTTATCCAACTGGTGCCTTTTTACTATTTATTGATTTTTTTAGAATTTAAGCTATTCTGCTAACGGAATAAGTTGGTACAATTAAAAAGGAGTGAAGTATGAGTAAACTTAGTGTAATTGAAGCCGGTCCAATTAGGATTCAAGTTTTTAATAATCGACTAGTCGTTAGTATTACGGGAAAACGTGATGCACCCGAAACCGAAAAAGCTTTTGCTCAATTAGCAGAGCTGGTCAAAACAGCTGACTGTAGCGACCTGAAAATTGATGTCATGAAGTGTAGAACCCGAGATGGACAAGGCCGTGAACCCGACGCTATCAATCTATATTTGGTGACAAAATCTTAAACTCATTATCAAAACATCTACGAAAGTAGGTGTTTTTATTTAGCTAGCCGTTGACATAAGTAAAGAACAGGTGTTTTATTGCCGCTAGAGATTTGCCCCTTAACATTTCAATGATTGGAGAAAGAAATGAAAAAACCTTCGAAAGAACTTTTATTTATGATTTTATTTCAGTTACTGATATTAAGTTTAATTATTCTCAGGGAAAGTGTCCAAATAATTCAATTACAAGTAATTGCTATGGGTTTGTTGATTTGGGTTTTTTATCTAGCCTATCGGCTGGAATTAAAAAACAAAAGCGAAGCTGAAAACGCTAAGAAATTAGAACTTTTGAAAGACTGTGAGCAGTACCTACCAACCTTGAGCACTATTCTGCAACAGCTTTTAAAAACCGATAATTCAGCTACTAAAAAAGAGCTTGTTTCTTTGTTAGTTAAAAATATTAATGAAGACAATTTGGATTTTCTGATGCTTTATATTAACCAGGCTAAGTTATATGAAGCAGTTGAAAAACACTGTGAAGCTTGTCTCAAAAAGCTAGATCCAAACGAAATAACATTTGAAGCGGAAAAAACTCGACTGGAAGAAGCCCTCCAGGGTGTGCGCTTCAAATCCTCCCGCCTGTTTGACCATTTATTTGGAAAACCTGCTTAGTAATTTATTGTTTTAAAAACTTAGCGCCAGCTTCTCAGCTGGCGCTTTTTTATTTATCTACTCTTTAAAATAATGTAGACTGATGACATGCAAAAATATCACGGAAGTTGTCACTGCGGAGCGGTGAGTTATGAAGTGGAGGGAGATTTTACCGAAGGACTGAAATGTAATTGTAGTCACTGCAGTCGCAAGGGATTTTTACTAGCCTTTGTACCCGAATCACAATTCAAGCTACTAACGGGAGCAGACAATGTGACTATCTACCAATTTAACAAAAAACATATCGACCACACTTTCTGCAAGACTTGCGGGGTGCAGTCATTCTCACGCGGACATGACGGCAACGGAAACTACATGATGTCTATCAATCTTCCTTGTCTTGAAGATTTAGACCTCAGTACTATCAAAGTTAGAGAGGTGGATGGTAAGAGCTTCTAGTAAGCCAATAAACTAAATCCTAAACAAAAACACCCGAGAGGGTGTTTTTAGATATTAGTTATTAACGTATTACACCCTAATCATGTCGAATCACTAGCATTCTAAGAATGTTATAATACACGAACGGCCAAGCAACTGAAGTCACTTGGCCGTTCGATAGTAAGACATCGATGAATATCGATATACACAGTTTACATGTATATCGACAAGGCTTCAACTTTATTAGTTAAGGTTTTAATAAATGCCTAACACAGAACAACAATTACAAATAAACGTAACTCCTGAACAAGCCAAAGGAAATTACGCAAACCTAATGGCTATAAGCCATACAAAAGAAGAGTTTATTTTAGATTTCTTTATGGTTTTACCGCCAACGGGAAATATGGTCTCTAGAATTATCATGAGTCCAGGTCACTTAAAGAGAACTATTAAAGCTCTTCAAGAACAACTGCAAAAACATGAGAATGAAAATGGAAAAATCGAAGAGTCTGAATCCCCACAAAAACCAACAATAGGATACGGCTCTCACTAGTAAAATCTATTTAGTAATTTATAGAAATTTTCTAATCTCGATGAGTTACGCGGAGCACAAGAAAAAAGCCCCGAGGCGTACTGACTGTACGACGAGGGGCTTTTTTCGTAGTGCGACAAAGTAAGTCGCGAGATTTGGAAATTGCTTACCAGGCGAAGTGGGCAAACGCTCGGTTGGCCTCTGCCATCTTATGCGTATCCTCCTTCTTCTTCACTGCTTCTCCTTCTTCCTTCGCTGCTAGCATCAGTTCTTTAGCTAAAGCTTTGTGCATTGGCACTCCCTTTTGCTTGCGCGCTCCGTTGATAATCCAACGTAGGGCTAACGCCATTCGACGTTCTGGACGAACTTCGCGCGGAACTTGGTAGTTTGCACCACCAACTCGTCGTGAACGTACTTCCATTAGTGGACCAGCGTTTCGAACTGCTGTATTGAATACTTCTAGTGGGTCTACCTCTTCTTTATCATTTTTGATGATTTCAAACGCACTGTAGACAATCTTGCGCGCGGTCTCTTTTTGACCTCGAAGCATGATGTAATTGATTAGACGTTCTACATCAACTGAACCGTGAACGATATCAGGTGTTACCACCGGTCGTTTTTTAATTGGTCGTCGCATTGTTAATTTTCTTAATTGTTGCTAATCAAGAATGAGAATATGACAAGTCATTTTTTCATTCTTCGCATAATTTGATTCCGAAGCTTACGCTTGAATCGCATCCTATAATCTGTAGCGAATATAAACTATTTGTAATTGTCAGGAATCGCCTTCCCGATGAACTTGCTAAAGGGAATTATTCTCCTTTAGGCTTTTTTGCTCCGTAACGTGAGCGACCCATTCGGCGTTCACTTACTCCAGTCGCGTCGTATTTTCCACGAACGATTGTGTAGTTAACACCGATGTCTTTCACACGACCTCCACGTACTAGAACCACTGAGTGTTCTTGTAGAGTGTGCTTGATACCTGGGATGTACGCAGTAATTTCTTGACCATTTGAAAGTCGAACACGAGCAATCTTTCGAATCGCAGAGTTCGGCTTACGTGGAGTCTTAGTAGTTACACGGGTACATACACCACGCTTGAAAGGAGAAAAATAAGAGTTTGGTTGGTTCTTGATTTTGTTAAATCCAGATTCCAAAGCCGCACGCTTAGAAATTCTCGCTCGGTCTACTCGCTTCTTACGGGTTAATTGTTGAATTGTTGCCATAATTTAGCCCACGTAATGTACTATATGTGACGATTTTTGCAAGCTACAGTCTTTAAATTAAGCACCAATTAGAGCGTAAGTAATCCACATGGTTAGATTGTAGAGTGGTTGAGAGAGAACTAATACAAATAATAGTATTACCAAACCAAATCCCAATCCGACATTTTGCTCTAAAAAGCGACGTAAATTATCGTATTTTAATGCTAAACCAAACGGTAGGAACTTCGGGAGAATCTTTGAACCATCTAGTGGTGGAATCGGAACGAGATTGAAAAAAGCCAGGAAAATATTAAGTGTAATCACCATAACCGCCAACTGAACAAAGGAAGCTGATAGATTTAGGACATCATAGCTTCGTACTATCAAAGCAAAAACAATCGCAATCGCAATGTTGGCAGCTGGGCCAGCAAAAGCTACTATCGCTTCGCCCCACTTTTGATTTGTGAAGTTGTAGGGGTTATAAGGGACTGGTTTAGCTGCTCCGAATAAAATCGGTGAGCCAGTTAAAAGCAGCAGCGCTGGTAAAAAGACTGACATCATTGGGTCTAGATGTACCAAAGGATTGGCCGTTAATCGTCCCGCCAAACGCGCTGTTGGGTCGCCGAGCCAGTTGGCAGCGTAGCCGTGCGCCATTTCGTGTAAAATTACTGAAATAATCAAAATAAAAATCATTGCTATTTGTATTGGATCCATAGTGCTCTTATATTAACGTAATTGGTTGCATTATCAAACAGCTGTGGTAATATGGCGCAACTTAAATAAGTATCTTATATGGCAAATCAATGCGAAATTACAGGTAAGAAAACCCAAATCGGGGGTAAGTACAGCAACCGCACTCGTGCGACTCAGTTCAACCCGTCTGGAAAAACTAAGCGTCAACCAAACCTACAAAAGAAAAGTATCTTCGTTCCAGAAATTGGCAAGACTATTTCTCTTAAGGTATCAACCGCTGGTCTCCGCACTATCGCTAAGAACGGTGCTTACGCTACTTTGAAGAAAGCTAAGCTTATCTAATATCAATAAAAAGAGCGGTCCCTTTGGGACCGCTCTTTTTTTATTCCTGCCACACCTTTACTCCATCGCTAACGAAGGTTAGCGTACCGCTAGCAATCGTACTAACTAAAGAAATATTATTTTTAAGCACGCGCTCAACTACTTCTTGATGAGGATGTCCATACCGGTTATTTTCACCAGCCGACACGACGGCATATTTGGGCGCAACGGCTTTAATAAAATTCTCACTGGATGAAGTCTTGGAGCCATGATGACCAAGTTTTAAAACTTCACTTTCCAAACTAGTACCATACTGACTAACTAAATATTCTTCGATTGAAGCTGGAGCATCGCCCGTTAACATAAATTCTATCTCACCATAAATAATCTGGATTACCGCTGAGGCAGTGTTACTATCCCAATTAGTAGTCTCGCCCAAAGGGGATAATACTCTCAGTGTCACCTGCTCTCCTAATTTTATAACTTGTCCGGCTTGTGCTTTTATAATTTGCGCTCCTTCAATTTCAGTGGCCAGAGCATAAGCGCTAGCAGCGGGAGTATCACTAGTAGCCCCTGACTCAACTATCCAATCAACTGAATAACGCTTAAACACATCTACTAAACCGCCAATATGATCGGTGTCATAATGGGTCGCTAAAACCATATCAATTGAGCGGTCAAAAAATGATTTGTGTTTCCCGAGCATTCGTAGGACAGCCGCTGAAGGTCCCCCGTCTACTAAAAGCTCATAGCCATCGGGAGTCACAATATAAATCGCATCACCTTGCCCAATATCAAGAAACCGCACTTTCAAAGTTTGATTATCAATCAAACTAGCATTACTACTTTGATACCAAATCAAACCCACCAAAAGGAGCATCGTCATTAAGACAAAAATTCGAATAGTTAAAATCGAGTGCGACATAACTACATGATACAATGAACAAAAGGTTAGCCAGAATAGATTATTAAAAATTATGAAATACGAACCATTAACATTTAACATTCCTGAACTTGAAGGTATTTCTAGTGACACCATTGAAGGACATATTGGTTTATACAAAGGTTATGTTAAGCATGTAAATTTAATTGGTGAAAAAATTGCTGCTTATAGTAACGACCCAGAAAACAATGCTTACGCAATTTCAGAGATGCAACGTCGTTTAGGTTTTGAGTTTGGTGGCATGCGAAATCACGAATACTACTTCACTCAATTTGAGGGTGGTTCCAAAGAACTTCCAGCTGGTAGCTTGAAAGATAAAATTGAACAACAGTGGGGTTCACTTAGCGAGTGGTTGAACGCTTTCAAAAGAATCGCTCTGACGCGTGGAGTTGGATGGGCCATGCTCTATCACGACCCACACACTGACCAATTAATTCAAACTTGGGTGGACGAACAACACATCGGTCAATTGGCCGACTTAGATATCATCTTGGCGCTTGATATGTGGGAACACTCATATATGAGAGATTATCCAGCGAGTGAAAAAGCTCATTACATAGAAGCTTTCTTTAATAACTTAAACTGGGAAGTGGTTTCAGAACGACTAGTTTAGCGAAAGAAGATTGGTAATTTAACCACTGAAGTAGGCTCTGATTTAGAGTCTACTTTTTTTATTACTAACTCATCAAGCTCTTCCTCAATTGTCCAACCAGATAAAGTCTTAGTTGCTTCCGAACTATGATTACGAAATTTTAAATAAATTAAAACTCCAGCCATCAACCCGTACATAACTAATACCCCTAAGGCAGAAAACTGTGGAACGGAAATAGCCGCAAAAGACATCGTGCCAAAGAAGTCAGCGATAAATAAAATATAGGCCAGTGAAAGGTTGGCCAAAAAACCAATCAAACTAGCAAGTGGTACAAACACCAAACCTAAAACTCCAGTGATAAAAGTAAGTAACATAGCCAGTGGCACTACCGGTAAAACTAGTAAGTTAGTTAATACTGCTATCAGCGAAACTTCACCGATGTGATACATCAAAATTGGTAATACGGCTATTTGGGTAGAAATGGTGGCTAAGAAAAATTCTCGCCAACCTAATCTGGATTTTTCATTTACCACTGTCGCTTCGAAGTGTGGAACAATCAAAATCAACCCTAAGGTAGCCATAAACGATAACTGAAAACCAACATCATAAACTAACAAATAGGGATTAATAATTATCATTACCCAACCCGCTAATATCAAAGCCCGTAAAACATCGTAACGCCGACCAATTACTTGAGCTAACAGCACTAGTCCAGCCATCACACTCGCTCGCACCACAGTGGCTGATAAACCAACCATTAAGGCAAATATTATAATCGCTAAGATACCAGCACCGATTCTTAATCTGAAAGGTAAGAAAAAAGAAAAGATATACATTATAAAAGCTACTACCAGCATAACGTTATAACCAGACAGAACCACAATATGAATGAGTCCCGTGCGACGGAAATTTTGCTCAATCTCATCACCTAGTGCCGACTTAACTCCTAAAAGTAATCCTTCTCCCAATCCAGCCTGCGGTTCAGGAATAACTGATTCAATTGAAGTAATAAAAACGTTTTTGACTGCTAACAGTTTACTTAAAAACAAATTGCCCGAATCTATTTTTACAACTGAAATTTGAGCAAAAGAAATTTTATACTCTACCCCCTTAGCTAATAAATAACCTGAGTAATTAAAAGTGCGACCCAAATCTGTAGTAAACGCCTTTGGCCTTTCTAACTTACCCTTAACAATGACTTCTTCACCATAATGATACTGTCCTAATCTATCAGCCGTAACTAAAACTAAATCTTGATTAACTTGCACATAGAGATAAACACTATTAGCTCGATAATCTGGCTCTTGCGTTATTATTCCAGTTAGACTGACTGTTTGATTAAGACTTTCTTCTAGCGGTGAAACGTCAAACTGCCAAGAATAAGTTTCGGTTCTAATAATACCGAGTGAAACAAATAATAAACTGAGACTGACTCCTAATAAAAAGGGCGCCGAAAAAGCAAAGCTTTTTCGGCGCCAAATCAAACCCACCACCAACGCTAAAAATAAAAACCAGATTGGTAGAGCTGGAGCAACTTCTGTCACTGAACGCCAAACTACTCCCACCAAGAAGGCGCAAACACTCACTATCACAAACAGATTTTTCATTCTCTTTATTTTACCAACTCTAAAATAGAAAAAGCCAGAGAAATTTCTCTGGCTTTATTATTTAGGAGTTAATGATTAAGTAAAAGCAGAACTATTAATTACTTTTTGCATACTTTCTGGAAGCTTAATTTTGCTAGGTAAACCTTGTTCCTTAGCTAGAGAAACATTTTTAGCTATATCTTCCAAATGATTTAACTGCCTTTCAAAATTTGAGATATTTGCTTCTACCGAAACTCTTTCGGCTTTAAGGTGCTTAAGTTTCTTGATATTCATACCTTCAGAAGCATTATTAATTTCTGATTTCAGAACAATCAATCTTTGCTTTAGGACTTGCAGTTTAGCCTCAATGCCACTTTTTAACATTATTACTCTCCGATTTTAAACAATTTAAAGAACTTTTACTGTCTACCTTTTGCAAACAGAGGTAGAGAGTACGTTAAAGTGACCTGGGCGTCAAGCTGTGCATAATATAGACACCATATAAAAAACTGCGACTTGTAGTCGCAGTTTTATTTAGGCGGTTCTTAACGAACCAAAATTTCTAATCAATCGTTTAAGTTCTATGTTTGCCTTTAAAAGAATTTGGCGACAGTATGTGTGGCTATTGGGCTTGAACTTTTTGAGTCCTTTCATATAGCTAGTGATCTGCTTTCGCAATTCTTTTAACTTGTCTAAAGTGATTTGCGATACATTTTTGGCTACAGCATCAACTTTAGCGACTAAATTTTCAGCAACAACTTTATACTGATCTTGGTTTAGCATGAACATTTCTCCCCACCCAATTACAAACACAACATGTGTTTGTTTCTAATTTAAAATATAGCAAAACAAATACTAAGCAGCAAGGATT
>CAZWXM010000001.1:53712-57182 GCA_964637855.1 uncultured Candidatus Saccharibacteria bacterium
ATGTGTTTGTTTCTAATTTAAAATATAGCAAAACAAATACTAAGCAGCAAGGATTCCGCTTATCAATTTTTCAACCGATTGGTTTTGAGCCGGAGAAATATGCGTCAACTTAACATTAGGAAAACTCGCTACACCCAGGTTGTGAATTTCAATAAAATGTCCGATGAGAGAAACGTTTTTAATCGGTTCCTCATTATTTAATTGCCTCTTAACTAATTCATTAGAAAGTTTGATTTCAAATTCCTTTTCTCTGGTCTTGGCCCCAAACTTCTCTTCGGCTACCTGCAGAGCTCGCACAACAGCAAAATACTCAGCGTAATCATTAGTAGCATTACCAATTGATTCAGCCGCTTCTTTCAAAACTTGGCCAGAAGCATCTACCATAGACACTCCAATTGCCGCTGGTCCAGGATTTCCTTTTGCTAGACCGCCAATATAGAGGGTGATTTTTTCCATAAAATTACCATAGCATAGAAATCACCGCCTTGCCCACCCAGGCTAATTCCTATTTAAATTCAGCAATGATTTGTTTTTCCTCCTCGGCTGAGACCGCTTTTTTAAAACGTGTCCCTTTCTTACCTCTTACTCTCTCTTCACATTCTTTCCAAGTTTGATGAATCTTAATCACCCCTTCAACTTTACTTATATAAGAATAAGCCTTTTGTGACTGTCGCTTACGTGCAGCACTTCTTTCGACAGCTTTCTGTTCATCATACTCAACGTTTTCTATTTCATAGCCATAGCCGTCTCTCAACCCATGATACAAAGTAACTTTTTTAGCTTCGCCAAAATCAGAAGCAATGGTGTCAGCTCGCTCGTTACCAATAATACCCACATGACCGGGTACTTTATGCCATTCTACTTTTACCTTTTTTAGTAAGACAATTAGCTCTTGCCACAACTCTTTATGAGAAACTTCCCCGCCGGTTTTTGTCTTCCAGCCATTTTTCATCCAACCAAAAGTCCAACCAGTTGCTCCCTCAACGACATATTTTGAATCCGTATATATTTCAGCCACCACTTTAGTATCAGGAACATTCTTTAGCGCTTCTACTACCGCTCGCAATTCCATCTCATTATTGGTGGTAAGTTTTTTACCCGCCCCGACTTCTAGGACCTTATCCCCCAACAATAATACGGCTCCGTAACCTCCTGGCCCAGGATTTCCTTTAGCGGCTCCATCGGTAAAAATTTTCACTGTTTTCATACTTATTAATGACAGCCTAGCATAAAATAAACCCTGGAGTGAAGACCTCTTCCGCAATAACATATTTTGAGCGTTCGCGAGGTTTAAGTACTTATAGTAAGAGGCGGACGTCGGAGCGTGTGATAAATATGTCTTTGCGGAAGAGATGACTCTAGAGTATATCGACAATTCTAATTCTTAATTGTCGCCTACCCATAAAAAATGACTGTTCAACATGACCAAGCATGGTGAAAGTCTTATCTGCTTTTGGTTCGATTTTAAATTGTTGCGGCGTTTTAAAAAAGGCAATCGCTTCTAACTTACCGTATTCTGTTTGAAAATTTATTTTAGTATGCTCTTTAGTTTTCCCGAACAACTCAACTGAATCTGGTGTCACTCGTTCAAAGGCAAATAGTGGCTTGGGATTCCCAGCGCCAAAGGGTGAAAGTTTACTGAGCTGCTGAATAAGTAACTGATTAACCTCATCAAGCTTAATGACAGCGTCAATTATAATATCTTCCTTTACCATAGCTGCTTCACCTAAATCATCCATAACTTTAACCAACTCTTCCGCAAAGGTAAAAATGTGTTCGTCTTTAACTGAAAAACCGCCAGCGACGTGATGTCCACCAAATTCCATAAACATCTCTGGGGCTGATTGCATTAATTTAACTACACTGACACCACCACCGGAGCGACACGAACCTTTATAAACTCCATTACCATCAGTCCCCCACACAAACACTGGACGATTATGTTCCTCGGCTAACTTGGCCGCAGTTAGACCAACTAATGATGGTCTCCACTCCGGACTACCAATCACTAAAACTGAAGGAATTGCTTCCAAATTTTTCAGACGTTTATGAACCTCCTTAGTCATGAGCGCCACTGTTGTCTTGCGTTCATTATTTAGTTTCTCTAAGTGTTCAACTCTTTCTCCAGCTTTAGCCAAATCAGTTTCGGCTAACATATAGAAAGCATCCTCTGGGTTATCCATCCGAGAAGCCGCATTGATACGGGGCCCAATGGTAAAACCAATATCCTCTTCAGTTAAATAACCTTGATTGGCTCCAGATTTTCTTAACAATTGTTGCAAACCTGGCCGACGTGATTTTTTTAATACCTTCAAACCATAGTGAGCTAACACTCGATTTTCACCCGTTAGCGGCACCATATCAGCTATCGTGGCAATCCCAACCATGTCCAACCACCACTTTTCGTGACCAGCGGGAATATCATATTTACCTCTTTCTAACATCGCCTGCGCCAACTTAAAAGCTACGGCTGCACCGCATAAACCGGTGAAAGGATAATTATTTAACTTAGGATTTATCACCGCCACCGCGTCTGGCAAAACTTCCTCTGGCTCATGATGATCGGTAATAATAATATCGATGCCATTTTCTTTAGCATAAGCAACTTCAGTGATATTAGTAGTACCACAGTCAATCGTGATAATGACTTTTACTCCGTCAGCTTTTAGTTTATCAATTGCCTTAATACTCAAACCAAAACCTTCATAATGGCGATGTGGAATATAGTTCTGAAAATTATCATACTTAATGGCTTTAAAAAAATCATACAAGACCACTGCTCCCGGAATACCGTCACAATCATAATCGCTAAAAATCGCAATTCGTTCGTTGTTTTTAATAGCCAACTCTAAACGGATACAAGCTGACTCCATATCATTTAGTAAAGTTGGGGAATGAAGATGGGCTTCATAGTCTGGCTCTAAAAAGATTTTAGCTTCGTTGGTATCAATAATTCCGCGTAACGCTAGAAGTTGATTCATTAGTGGTGACACCAAATCAGTAATATTTGCTGCCTGAAGAGTTTTATCGGGAAATTTGTATTCAGCCATAAAGTACTAGGTATGGTAACATTATCAGCGTATGACCACTATATTTTCCAAAATCATTGACCGAGAAATTCCCGCTGCCATAATCTACGAAGATGATATGGTTTTGGCCTTCCTAGATATTACCCCTGTAAACAAAGGACATTCTTTAGTAATTCCTAAACAACCGTTTGTTAATATTTTTGATGGCAATCCAGAAGTACTTGCCCATATGATGAAAGTGGGACAAAAAATCGCTCAGGTTTTGAAGTCCGAAGGTTTAGCTGAAGGAGTAAATCTAATCATGAATAATGGTGAAGAAGCTGGGCAAGAAGTCTTTCACTCACATTTACACGTAATACCAAGATTAAAAAATGATGGCTCTTACGAAAAACCTAAACACGTAGAATGTTCAAACGATGAATTGAGTGAAATTAAAACTCG
>CAZWXM010000001.1:57282-59332 GCA_964637855.1 uncultured Candidatus Saccharibacteria bacterium
TTACTTTAGTAAATCAATAGCTGGAGTACTACCATTCTCAAGGAAAGTCAGCATCGCTCCGCCACCAATTGAAACAAAACTAAATAAATCATTAATCTCAAGTTTCTCTACTGCCGCTACTGTATCTCCACCACCAATCACTGTAAAAGCCTGAGAAGCGGCAGCGTGACGAGCCGTCACTTCTGTACTTTGTGTGTAACCTAATTCATAAGCACCAAATGGTCCGTTCCAAAGTATCGTCTTGGCTTTATCAATATAAGTGGCCAGCATATCCACTGTCATAGCCCCGATGTCCATAATTTTATCTTCTGGTAAGACTTCACTTATTTTCTTAGTTACTTTTCCGTCTGGTCCTTCGACAATTACATCAATTGGTAAAATTAACTTTGGACTATGAATAAAAGGTGAATCCTTGATAGATATATCTGACACCAAAGACTGACCGACCTCATAACCTAATCCCTTTAAAACATCGTTGACTAAAGCTCCGCCAATAAAAATATAATCATAAAGTTCAATATATTTCTCTACTAGCGGCATTTTAGTCTCAAACTTAGCTCCGCCCAATAAAAACAAAGCTGGTGAAGCTGGTTTCATTACTTTTGTTAATTCCTCAACTTCATTTAATAAAGTTAGCCCAGCATAACTTGGTAATTTCTTGGCCACACCATAAGTTGAGGCGTGTTCGCGGTGAGCTTCGGCAAAGGCGTCGTTTACATAAACTTCACCAAGTGCAGCCAACTGTGTAACAAACTCTGAATCATTATTTTCCTCACCGATATTTTGACGTAAATTTTCAGCCATTAAAATATCTCCGTTCTGCATCAACAAACGACGATTTACAAAATCTTCGCTAGTAAAAGTTCCTCCCCATTGAATTGGTAAATGTTTTACTAACTCATTAAAAACGGGTTTGAGAGTTTCTTCTGGCTCACGACCAATATGGCCTATCAAAATCACTTTGGCGCCGTGTTCATGCAAATAACGTAAAGTTGGTAAAGACCTTTCTAATCTAAATTTATTTCTGACTACTCCATCCTTAAGCGGAATATTTAATGATGATCTTAATAAAACATACTTGCCTTTCAAATCTCCCGCTGCTGTAACTTTTCTCATATTTTAACTAACCGCTTTAATTATTTTTACAAAATCTTCAGCTTTTAAACTAGCTCCTCCGACTAAAAAACCATTCATACCACCTTCTTTATGTAATTCCGACGCATTGTCAGGCTTGACTGAACCACCATAAATTAATCTGACCGCTTTAGCAGTGGGACGATTATAAATTTTAGTTAAGGTACTTTCAATAAATAATTGCATTTCCTTAACATCAACGGCTGTAGCATTTTTCCCTGTCCCTATCGCCCAAATCGGCTCGTAAGCAATTACTACTTTTTTGATTTGCGTCGCGTTTAGGACTTTTCCTAAGCTTCGTAGCTGTTGCTCAACAAAAGAAAAGAAATTGCCTTGTTCATCGCGACTACTTTCACCAACACAAATGATTGGCGTTAAGTTATTTTTTAGCGTAACTAAAACTTTTTGTTGCACTACTTCATTAGTCTCTCCCATTGCACGCCTTTCAGAATGACCAATAATGACAAACTTGGTTTTTAAGTCTTTTAGTTGTAAGACAGAAACTTCCCCCGTGTAAGCACCGATACTTCTAAGTGAAACATCTTGAGCCGCTAAACTAATAGCACTTTTGGTAATTTTCTTTTCGACTTCAGCCAAATGCGGGAAGGACGGTGCGATGGCTACGTACGGCTCCTCATTTTTTTTAATTTTCGTCGCTAAAGCACTAGCTAATTTACTGGCTTCCGCTAAAAACATCGGGTTTAACTTCCAATTTCCAACAACCAAAGGCACGGATTTTTTCATACTCAATAATGGTATCACATTAAAAAGAGGCGCTCACTTTGTGAGCGCCTCTTTTTAATCCTAATCCCCTCCATCTAATCGCCAATTGAAGAATGAATAAACGTCAGAGGAATTTGGAGTATAAGGTGGTGGGTCAAATACTAGTGAGGTATCGTAAGAATAAGTTCTGGTT
>CAZWXM010000002.1:0-3997 GCA_964637855.1 uncultured Candidatus Saccharibacteria bacterium
ACATTTGCGTCTGTTTAAGAATATTAGCAATTCGCAACGTCAAAATCTGAGTCTTACCCGTCCCCGGTCCAGCAATCACCATCACGGGCCCTTCAATAGTATCGACAGCTTGCCGCTGAGCAGTATTTAAATTTTTATAAGCAGTTTCAAAAGCATCTGAACTGTTCTTTAGGGTTTCTGACATAAATTTAGTATAGCAAATTTCCCTTATAAACCTTAACAAAAACTCTTGCTATTGAACATTTTGAGGCGTATAGTAGCGATCTATTTAAAGATAATCGTAGCCGAAAAACATGCTTACAATTGGAACCACATTGGCCATATTCCTAATGCTAGGAATATCTAGTCTTGGTATTTTCTTAGCTAAACGCCTAAATACACCCCATACCGTACTTTTGGTAATTATCGGCATCGGACTAGGTTTTTTGGCGATGACGCCAACTTTTTCGTTTTTAAATGAATTTAAACTAACCCCTGAACTTCTTTTCTATCTACTCTTGCCCACACTTATTTTCGAGTCGGCCTATCACATGAACATTAGAAGTTTAGTGGCTGATAGTGGAGCGGTATTAATTTTATCGATTGGAAGCTTTTTAGTCTCAACCATACTAATCTCACTAGGTCTACATTTTTTACTACTGTTGATTGACATCAGTATCCCGCTCAGTATTACTTTGCTATTTGGGGCATTAATCTCTGCTACTGACCCAGTGGCAGTACTAGCCTTATTTAAGGAGTATGGTGTACCTCGCAGATTATCTTTGATTTTTGAAGGTGAAAGTTTATTTAATGACGCAACGGCAGTTGCTCTTTTCTTAATCACTCTCGAGGCTATTACTAATGGCGGAATGACTATTTTAACTTCCCTGACTGGCTTCCTTACTTTTATTTCAATGCTGGCATTTGGAGTTATTTTCGGACTTTTTATGGGTGGTTTATTCTCATCTTTAGTTGGAGCCACTAGAGAAAATGAAGTAGCTAGTATTACTCTTACAATTGTTTTAGCTCATATTACTTTCATTATGGCGGAAGTAATTTCTCACCTTGAGTTCTTTGGTTTATTCAATATTCATATCTCACCTATCATCAGTACCACAATTGCCTCCTTAGTGATTGGTAATTATGGTCGAGCTAAAATGAATTCTAAAGCTGAACACTTTGTTAGTAAAATCTGGGAGCAATTTGCCTTCATGGCCAACTCTCTAATTTTTATACTAATTGGTATATTAATGGTAGAAGTTAAACTCTTTGAACCAGTTATTCTTGGAGCAATTGGACTAACTATTCTCATAGTCGCTATCGCCCGAGCTCTATCAATTTATCCAATTGTATCAATATACAACCTAATTCAGAAAAAAGAGCGGGAAATTCCAATCGCCTGGCAACATCTATTAGCTTGGGGTTCACTTCGTGGAGCTTTAGCAGTAACAATGATTTTCTTAATTCCAGATGATCTAACTATTGCTGGATGGAGTTTGGAGGTAAGCCCTAAAGAATTTCTACTGTCTCTAACTATTGGTTGTATTGCCGCGACCTTATTTATTAAGGCCACTACTATCAAGAATTTTGTTAGTAAATTCAAACTTGATAGCTTAACAGCAGTGGAAGAAATCGAATACCAAGAGGCTCGGGCTCTAATCCATCACAAGGTTACTGAACGATTAAAACAATACCAAGAGAGAGGTTATATCGATTCAGAAATCGTAGAAACTTTATTAATGGAGCACACTGCGGCTTACAAAACTGCCTGTGAAAAAGTTAATGCTCTATCTGAAGACTGTCGTGAAGACTTGGCTTTTAGAGTCCTCCGAATTTATGCTATTGGAATTGAAAAAAGAAGTCTTAAAATCTTGTATGACCATAATGAAGTGACCGAGACGGTTTTCCGTCGCATCCAAGGAAAGCTACGGTTACAACTTGAAGCAATTGAAGAAGGTAACTTAGCTCCTGATGTTACCCTTCATGCTGACGGCCGCGATATTTTAGAACACTTTTTTGGCACAATCCGAAAACTTTTCAAAATGAATTCAGACCAAGATTCATTTAGTAATAAATATATGTACTATCGCGCTCAAGCTATTATTTCCAGAAAAGTCTTGAAGGAAATTAATATCCTAGAAAAAGCTTCTTCCAATATCTTTACCCATGAAGCCGTTAATCATGTCTATAATCTCTATAATAAATTTAAAGAAAATTCTGAACTAAAGCTAACAGATATCAGTAATAATAATCCTAAAGATTCAACTAAATTAGCCCGGGCTTTGGCTAAACATAGTGTTAGAACAATTGAAGAAAATGTTTTGGAAGATATCTTTCGAAAGGAACTCATTACCCAAAAACTACACATAACCTTGAAGGAATACACAACCATCAGTACAAAATAAAAAAATAACCAGTAGCCTCAGCTACTGGTTATTTTTTAGTATGACTTGAGTCGCTGCTTGGATAAATAAGGAGTTGCTGAGCAACGACTATATTTTTCCAATGCAAGAAGATGAAATTATCGACCTACCGAGGAAGATAATTTCATAGAAAATCTTACTAATAAGATTTTAGTCTTCTTGCCTTCTCATGCTGTCGTATCTTTTCCAAAGCCTTAGCTTCAATCTGACGAATACGTTCACGAGTAACTCCAAACTCTCGTCCCACTTCTTCCAAAGTGTGATAAGTTCCATCTAATAGTCCATGTCGCATCTCCAGAATCTTTCGCTCCTTGTCTGAGAGAGTATCAAGAATTTCAGTGATTTGGTCTGTGAGAATACTGTGTGAAACTTCTTGGTCAGGTGAGGTAATTTTATCGTCTGAGATAAAATCAGATAGTCGTGAGCGGTCGTCATCATCTCCCACCGGCAATTCAAGGGAAATTGTATCCTGACTAATTTTTTCAATTTGATAAATCTTTTCTACTTCCACATTCATTTCAGTCGCGATTTCTTCTGGCATTGGGTCTCGTCCTAGGTCTTGCGCCAATCGTCGTGAGACTTGCTTGTACTTAGCCATAGTTTCCACCATGTGAACAGGAATACGAATCGTTCGTGACTGGTCAGCCAACGCTCGAGTGATAGCTTGTCTAATCCACCAGGTTGCATAAGTTGAAAACTTAAACCCTTTAGTGAAGTCAAATTTATCTACCGCCTTAAAGAGACCAAGGTTTCCTTCCTGAATTAAGTCCAACAGAGTTAAATCTGGTGAACGACCAACGTACTTCTTAGCAATAGAAACTACCAAACGTAGGTTGGCTCGTGCTAGTAGGTTACGAGCTTCATCATCACCTTCAACAATTCGCTTCGCCAAAACTCGCTCTTCATGAGCGTTAAGTAGTGGATACTGTCCGATTTCTCGTAAGTACATCTGAATGGAATCATAACCACTATCACTGCGCTTGAAAGCATTCTTTTGCGCAATTACTTCAATACTTGGGTCATCTCCCAACATCCCGCCACTTTGCAAAACATCGATTCCCGCAATACTGAATCTTTCGTACATCAAATCTAAGAAATCGATTTCTTTTTCAATTTCTGGAAAGGCTCGCAATAACTCATCATAAGTTACATAACCTCTTTCCTTTCCTAGCTTCATCAGACCAGCTGATTTAGCTTCAAGAATTTTTTGGCTCTTGGTTAGTTTTTTGGGTACCACTTTCTTCTCTACAACTTTTTTAACTGGAGCCTTTTTAACAGACGAAGAAGCTGCTACTTTAGCAACTGGTTTTACTACTTTTTTAGCAATTTTTTTGACAGTCTTTTTAATTGGTTTTACCACCTTTTTGATGACTGCTTTTTTTACCACTTTCTTCACTACTTTTTTTGTAGCCTTAGCTTTAACAACAGCTTTTTTGGGGGCTAGCTTTTTTGGTTTATTTACGGGTTTTTTGACCGTTTTTTTAGCAACTTTTTTTGTGGCCTTTCGGGTAGCCATAATGTTCACCACTATACAGAAAAATGCTTAAAAGTCTAGTCCTTTTGCTCAAGCAAACTGTCTGGAGTATATATATCAA
>CAZWXM010000002.1:4097-5786 GCA_964637855.1 uncultured Candidatus Saccharibacteria bacterium
CTAGTCCTTTTGCTCAAGCAAACTGTCTGGAGTATATATATCAACTTTTTTCATTTCTTCACACTGCTTAAGTATTTCCATCGCTTTTTCATTATCAAGACCAGTCGACATTTGAGTTCTTAATAGCGTTAATCTGGATTTTGCTACTTCCCGGCGCAACCGATTCATTTGACTAGCTATTTCTTCGTAAATATCTGGATCTTTACGGTGGTTATATTTATCAGACACCTCAAAAGTGGTCCGCGCTAAATCGGAGTCGGACACTGCTGGTAAATCAATAACGGCTTTAAGATTTTTAATTTCCTTAGCAATTATTGCCTTTAACTCTTGTCTAATTTCAGCCACTGCTAACATGTATAGATAGGAACTTTCTAGCAAACTCCCAGCCGGTAATTTAGTTAAAATCTCATCTTTCCCAACTGGCCTTATAGCATAATCTTCTCTCAACCTATCTAATTCAAATCTAATCGCTTCAATACTGGTTCCAATCGCTTTAGCCACTACACTCACAAAATGGTCTTGATCAATCCGATTTGGTAGTAAAAGAATAAATGGTAATACTTCTTCGCGCGCCTTAAGTTTTAAAGTTCTTTCATCGGTATATTGTTGTTTCAAAACGTGAATCAAAAATTCAATCACATGCACTGAGTGACCAACAATTTTTTTAAACTTAGCAACATCTTCTTTAATAATATCGGCTGGATCAGCACCGGTTGGCATCTCAGCGATTTTTACATCTATTCCCCGCCGCAACATCAAATCGGCAGCGCGCTTCATCGCCGCAATCCCAGCTTTATCAGCATCTAGTGCCAATACCACTCGGTCAGACAAACGCTCTAAGAGTTGTGTGTGATTGACTGTGAGGGCTGTACCTGACACCGCCACTGTATTGCTATAGCCGGCCTGATGACACATCACTACATCAAACTGTCCTTCTACAATTAATGAAAAATCAAAAGTTCTAATTCCCGACTTAGCCTTATCGTAGCCAAATAATAATTCAGATTTTTTATAAAGAATAGTTTCTGGAGAATTTACATACTTCGGTGATTTATCATCTGGATGTAAAATTCGTCCTGAAAAGGCCACTATCTTTCCACTTGGTTCAGCCATCGGAAACATTATGCGGTCACGAAACACATCAAACGGCTCCTTGCCACCTTCAGTAGTTTTAATTAACCCCGCTTTAAGTAATTCGTCGTTAGTGTAGCCGAGAGTCGTTAAATGGTCTTTTACTTCTCGCCAGCCATAATCCGGCGGACCGGGCGCAAAACCAATTCGCCACTTAGCAATCGTTTCCTCTTTCACTCCGCGTGCTTGAAGATAACCTTTGGCTTCAGATTCCTGAGCCAAACGTTCGTAATAAAAAACACTAGCTGCTTCGAGTGCAGCATAGATTCGTTCGCGCTCACTTTTTTTCTTAGGGTCTTCTGGCACTAATTCGACTCCCGCCTTTTGAGCCAGAATTTTTAAAGCTTCCTTAAAATCCACGCCTTCCATCACCTGGATAAAATTGAACATATCGCCACCTTGCGAAGTTGAGAAACAGTAATACATACCTCGGTCGGGAGAAACGTAAAAAGATGGGGTTTTTTCGGCTGAAAAAGGTGACTTGCCTTTGAAGTTTTTACCCGCTTTGTGCAGCTCAACATAAGGCGAAATTATATCGACAATGCTAAGTTTATCCTT
>CAZWXM010000002.1:5886-16048 GCA_964637855.1 uncultured Candidatus Saccharibacteria bacterium
CTTACTCCACATTCATCAAAGATATCTAAAATATTATCTTCAGCCGCATCAGTATTCTTCACGGTAATATTTATAGTTATAAACTCATGCAATCTATCAATCCAACGCTCAAAGGGTGGTAAAATCCAAAGCACAATTAAGACTAGCAGTGTGACTGCTCCGACCATTTCATACTGACCAATTCCCGCTGCCATACCAAGCGCCGCTACCAACCAAATTGAAGCGGCGGTAGTAATACCACGAATAACGGCGCCATCTTTAAGAACTACGCCGGCACCTAAAAAACCAATTCCAGTTACGATTGAGGCGGCAATTCTAGTCGATTCTTTTTCAGTCGCTCCCATCTTGATAGACAAAATTGTAAAAAGTGCTGAACCAATAGCTATTAGAATCATAGTCCTAAAACCAGCACTTTTATCGCGATACTCGCGCTCAATCCCAATCAAACCTCCAGCTAAAGCCGCTACCAAAATTGGGATTAGATAAACTAAAATCTCTTCAAACATATTTCTGTAATATTATCACGACTTACAAAAAAAATTATCAGTGGTGTTGATTTAAAAAATAAAAAGCGGACTGTTTAAAGTCCGCTTTTTATTTTAAAAGTTTTATTTATTGATTAGCTTGAAGCTCTTCAATCATCTTGTACTTTTCGCTACCCTTAAATCCAGAACCCGCTGGAATAAGTTTACCGATGATAACGTTTTCCATTAGACCCGCTAGGTTGTCATTACTTCCTTTAACCGCCGCATTAATCAAAACCCGAGTGGTGTTTTGGAATGAAGCCGCTGATAAGAAACTCTTTCGAGTCAATGACGACTCAGTGATACCAAGAATCAATCTATCACCCTTAGCTAGTTCTTTTCCTTCGTCTTTTAGTCGGTTATTAGTTTCTACTAATATCCACTCTTCAATCACTTCACCAATTGTGAACGGACTCTCTCCACGTGAAGTAATTTTAACTCGTGACATCATTTGCTTAACAATCAACTCAATGTGCTTGCGAGCAATCGTCACACCTTGTAGTTCGTAAATCTTGTTAACTTCTGAAATGATGTAGTCTTGAGTTACTTCTTGTCCGCCGAACTTAAATAGTTCTGGTAGCAAAGCTGAACCATCAGTCAGCATTTGACCAGCTATAACAGAATCTCCCTTAGAAATAGTAACTACTCGTCGGTAGTGAACTTCGTATTCAGTCGCATCACCCTTCTTTGGAGCACCCTTGGCTGTCATATCTGGAGTTACTACGATAATCTTTTCCCGACCTTCAGTTCTAATACCAGTTACAACTCCGTTGTACTTACAGACAATAGCTGGAATCTTTGGTTGTCGCTTCTCAAACACTTCTTCTACTCGTGGTAGACCTTGAGTTACGTCTCCACCCACTGAAGCGGCTCCTCCGGCGTGCTTGGTGTTCATAGTAAGCTGAGTTCCTGGCTCACCAATCGCTTGCGCTGCTACTGTTCCTACTGCCTCTCCAATATCAACTAATTTATTAGTAGTTAGGTCGATACCATAACAATGCTGACAAACTCCCCGTAGAGTTTTACAAGTCATTGGTGAACGTACTATTACTGATTCAGTTGTAGATTCTTCCACAGCAATCGCATCACGTCGTGAAAGTAGATGTCCCTTCTTGAAGATAACATTACCTTTTGAATCAACTGCATCTTCAGCAAGGATACGTCCTTTAATTGCCTTTGAGAAAGCAATTTCAATTCCTGAAGCTGAGATTCGATTGATGTTAGTTCCATCCTTTGTCTTACAGTTTTCTTCAGTCACAATCGCATCTTGCGCTACCACGAAGAGACGTCGAGTTAAGTACCCGGCCTTTGCAGTTTGCAAAGCGGTGTCGGCTAGTCCCTTACGTGAACCGTGAGTAGTGTTGAAATACTCAATCGGAGTCATACCTTCCTTCATTGAAGAAAGCACTGGAAACTCTAGAGTTTCACCCCGAGTGTTAACAATCAAACCTTTCATACCGGCCATCTGGGCAATCTGTCCAAGTGATCCTCGAGCGCCAGACTTCCACATTTCGTAGGCTGAACCATTTTCACTTAGAGTCTCTGGTAGTACCTTTTCAATTTCATCCTTAGCCCGGTGCCAAATACCAATCACTAAACGTCGACGTTCGTCACGAGATAGTAGACCATCATCGTAGTTAGCAATAATTTCTCGTTGTTCGGCTCGAGCCGCTTCAATAATCGCTGGCTTCTGAGCCGGAACCACCACTTCATCAATTCCCCAAGTTGTACCAGACAGAGTAGCGTACTTGAAACCAAACTTTTTAAGTTTGTCGACAATTTCTGGCACGGCTTCAGCTCCTCGATCATCGATAATATCAATGATGATTTGGAACAGAGTCTTTTGTACTACTACTTCATTAATGAATGGATGATCACTTGGTAGAACTGAGTTAAACAATAATCGTCCAACTGAAGTTTCAAATAGACCATTGTTGTATTGTGCATACTTTGGCGTATCAGTAGCTAGCACTTTAACCTTGGCTCGGAAATCAATTACTCCATAATCATGAGCATTGATAGCATCATTTGGTGATGAGAAATATTTTCCTTCTCCTTGTGCCCCATCTACAATCTTAGTCATCCAATATGCTCCGAGAGCCATATCGAGTAGTTTTTCTGAAACCACTGGCTCACTGGAACCTGGCTTTAGAATGTTCTTGTTAGCTGAGATTATGTTCTTAGCTTCAAGTTGTGCCTCGTCTGAAAGTGGTACGTGTACCGCCATTTGGTCACCGTCGAAGTCGGCGTTAAAAGCACGACAAACTAATGGGTGAACTTGAATCGCGTTACCTTCAATTAGCACTGGTCTGAAAGCCTGGATACCTTGTCGGTGAAGAGTCGGGGCTCGGTTTAATAGTACGTGCTTATTTCGAATTACATTTTCTAGAATCGCCCACACTTCTGGCACGCCGTCTTCAATCAAACGTCCTGCACCACGAATGTTGTAAGCTAATTCTTGTTGTAGTAACTGAGCAATCACGAATGGTCGGAAAAGTTCCAAAGCCATGTGCTTTGGTAGACCACATTGATCAAGTGATAGCTCAGGTCCAATCACAATTACAGAACGTCCTGAGTAGTCTACTCGTTTACCAAGTAGGTTTTGTCGGAAATAACCCTGCTTACTCTTTAGATAATCTGAAAGAGATTTAAGTGGTCGGCGTTGTGCCTGACTCATCACTGAGTAAGCTCCACCACCGTGACGAATAGAGTTGTCGATAAGAGCATCAACTGCTTCTTGCATGATACGCTTTTCGTTTCGCAAAATAACGTCAGGCGCTTGAATATCAATCAACTTCTTAAGTCGGTTGTTTCGGTTGATAACCCGTCGGTAAAGGTCGTTTAGGTCAGATGACGCATGACGTCCTCCTTCTAGCGCTACCATTGGACGAATCGCTGGTGGTACCACTGGTAGACGAGTTAAGAAAAGCCACTCTGGTCGAACACCCGAATTAATCATTCCGCGCACTAAGGCCAAACGTTTATCAAGCTTAGCTCGCTCCATCGCTCCGGCCTTGGTGTAGCGCTCTTCAAGTTCATCAGCCAGCTTTACCATGTCTATTTGCTTGAATAGTTCATAGATAGCTTCAGCTCCGATTTTAGCTTCAAATAGAGTACTGTATTTGATTGAGAACTTATGGAAAGTGGCTTCATCAAGTACTACTCCTTGTTTGATACTTTCAATTTCTTTTTTAGTATCATCCATTCTTTGCTTTAGAGCGTCTTTCGCCTCTTCATTATGAAGAGTCTTCATCTTAACTTTGAACTCAGTATCTAGTTCACCTAGAATTCGGACACGGTCAGGTTCACTAACTTTAGTTACAATATATCCAGCAAAGTAAATTACTTTCTCCACTGAAGAAGCTGTAATACCAAGAATCATAGCGATTCGTGATGGTACACCACGTAAGAACCAAATGTGAGACACCGGTACACAAAGATCAATGTGTCCCATTCGTTCACGACGAACAATCGCGCGAGTAATTTCTACTCCACACTTCTCACAGACAATCCCCTTATAACGAATACCTCGATATTTTTTACAAGAACACTCGTAATCTTCAACTGGACCAAAGATTCGCTCGTCAAATAGACCAAGCTTTTCTGGACGTTGAGTTCGGTAGTTAATAGTTTCTGGTTTTGTTACTTCACCCCATGACCAATCAAGAATTTGTTCTGGTGAAGCCAGCTTCAAACTTACTCCGGTGTAATTGGTTGGAATTACCGGTGGTTTTTTGAATTCTGTTTTTTTGAATGTTGATTCATTAGACATAAGCACAGAGATTAAGCAGACTCATAATTACGGCGGGTTTCATCTTTTTCCAATCTTACGTCTAGCGCTAGACCCTTAAGTTGGTTGAGCAACACATTGAAGGCCGCTGGTGTGTGTGGATGAGAAATCTTTTCTCCGCGCACAATTGCATCAAAGGCGGCACTTCTTCCAACGATATCGTCAGACTTAATAGTTAACATTTCACGTAAGGTATAGGCAGCTCCATAACCAAGTAGTGCCCACACTTCCATTTCTCCAAATCTCTGTCCTCCCACTTGAGCCTTTCCTCCGAGTGGTTGTTGAGTAATAAGTGAGTACGGTCCAATTGAGCGCATGTGAATTTTGTCTTCCACCATATGGTGAAGTTTCAAAATATACATGAACCCGACCGCTGTCTTTTGTGCAAATGGTTCTCCAGTTAGACCATCTCGTAGTTGAATCTTTCCATCCTCCTGGAAACCAGCGGCTTTAAGTTCAGCCTTAACATCAGTTTCAGTCGCCCCAGCAAATGGTGGCACAATCGCTTGGTAGCCAAGCGTATTAGCGGCCATACCAAGGTGAAGTTCTAGAATCTGACCTAGGTTCATACGAGAAGGTACTCCTAGTGGTGTTAGCAAGATATCAACTGGTGTTCCATCCTCAGTGTATGGCATATCTTCTTCCGGTAGGATTCGAGAAATAACTCCCTTGTTACCGTGTCGTCCAGCTAACTTATCTCCTACTGATACATTACGTACCTTAGCGATAGTTATGTGGATTCGCTTGATAACGCCACTTTCTAGTTGATCACCGTTTTCTCGTGAGAAGATTTTTACACCAATCACCCGACCACGCTTTCCAGCTTGGAGGCGAAGCGATGTATCTTTTACATCCTTAGCTTTTTCTCCAAAGATAGAGCGTAGTAGACGTTCTTCTGGAGTCAGTTGGGTTTCACCCTTAGGTGTTACTTTACCAACCAAAATATCGCCAGTTCGAACTTCAGCTCCGATACGGATAATTCCACTTTCATCAAGATTTCGTAGTTTCAATTCTGAAACGTTTGGAATATCTGGAGTAGTTACCTCGGGTCCAAGCTTTGTATCTCGTACCGCTACTTCGAGCTCATCCAGGTGGATAGTCGAGAACTTACTCTTCTTTACCAGTCGTTCAGAAATAATAATCGCGTCTTCGTAGTTAGCTCCGTTCCATGACATAAAAGCTACCATCGCATTTTGACCAACTGCGATTTGTCCATTGTCAGTTGAAGATGTATCAGCTAACAAATCACCGCGCTTAACTTTTTGTCCCAGATTTACAGCTGGACGATGATAGAAAGCTGAGAAGTCATTTGTACGTTGGAATTGTGCCAAAGGATATTCTTTATTCTTTCCCTCTTTTCCTTTAACGACAATTTTTTGTGCATCTACCTCAACTACTTCACCTGCCTCTTGAGCATAAAGCACACGTCCAACATCTCGAGCCGACATTCCTTCAACGCCAGTTGCCACCAATGGGGCTTCCTGAACAATACAAGGTGTAGCCTGCTTCTGCATGTTTGAACCCATGAGGGTACGGTTAGCATCGTCGTGATTCAAGAAAGGAATCATTGAAGTCGCGACTGAGAAAGGTTGATTGGTTGCAATATCAATATAGTCAACCAAATCTCGTGACACTAGACGTGGCTCACCCTTCATACGAGCTTCAATAAATTCATTTTTGATTTTACCCTTGTCATCAATTTCAATCGCGGCATGAGCAATAGTGTGACCTTCTTCTTCATGAGCGTTCATGTAAATCACTTCATCAGTCAATTTACCTTTATTTACCTTCAAGTAAGGGGTTTCAATAATACCGAAACGATTTACTCGAGAGTACATTGAAAGACGCAAAATCAAACCGATGTTTGGTCCTTCTGGAGTATGAATTGGACAAAGTCGTCCATAGTGAGATGGGTGAACGTCACGCACTTCAAAACCAGCTCGCTCGCGAGTAAGACCACCTGGTCCAAGCGCTGATAGAGTTCGTAAGTGTTCGATTTCCGCTAGGATGTTTTGTTGTTGTGAGAATTGTGAGAGTTGGTTCGTAGTGAAAAATTCCTTAATCGCCGCCTGTAGTGGTCGAGGATTAATAATCTGCATCGGAAGTGAGGTTTCCGCTTCAATCGTAGACATTCGATCCTGAATGTTTCGCTTCATACGAGTCATACCAACCCGAACGCGTTGTTGTAGCATTTCACCGAAGTAACGCACACGACGGAAACCAAGGTGGTCAATATCGTCAGGCAAAGCTTGTGCATCATGATTAGAAACCACGATGTGAGTGAGAATCAATTGGATATCTTCGATAGAGATTGTTCGGTTAGCAGTTGCTTTAGCATCAACCGGACGACCAAATCGACTATTGAAATGATGTCGTCCAATTTCAGACAAGTCATAACGCTCCGGAGCGAAGATTGAATTAACGAATTCACGAGCGTTATCAATCGTTGCTAAATCACCATCACGTAACCGCTTGTAGATTTCTACATATGATTCGTCAGTGGTTTTAGCTGGATCTTTAGCAATCGTAGCCTTCATGTATTCTTCGCCTCGCTCAACTCCCTTCATGAGTTTAATCATATCAGCGTCTTTTTCTACACCTAACACGCGTAGTAATGAACTGATTGGGAATTTTTTCTTACGGTCAATTTTTACATAAACTACACCGTCAACATCGGATTCGATTTCTACCCAAGCTCCGCGCGCAGGAATAATCTTAGCGCCAAACAAAGTCTTACCTTTAGATTCAGCGGCCGTGAAGAAAATACCGTACGAACGAGCTAACTGTGGCACGATTACTCGTTCCACTCCGTTGATAATAAAAGTACCATTATCAGTCATCACTGGAATATCAGTCATGAAGATTTCTTGGTCTTTTTCACTTTCGAAAGTTTTGTTCTTTAGAACTACCGTCGCCCGCAGTGGAGCTTCGTAAGTTCGCTTATTTTCTTTAGCGAATTCTGGTGAGTACTTTGGTGCACCTAACTCGTATTTCTTGAACAACAACTCAAATTTCTTTTCTGAATAGTCCGTAATTGGAGAAAATTCAGTAAAGATTTCTTTGAGCGCTGTTTCAACAAACCACTTGTACGACTCACGTTGTGGCTCAATCAGATCTGGTAGTTCAATTCTTGGTGCAGCCGCCTTCTCAAAGCGCTTCTGCGGCAGATTTCCTACCGAAACATCTTGTTTACTCATAACAATATGAATTAATTTAAAAACTTAGCAACGAAAAACTCACGCTAAAGGCGCTGGTATTTTCTATACTAAATTTTTACCCGATAAATAAAAACATCACTCTCGTGAACTAATTACCTCCGCGTATGAATATATCTCCCACTCGTGACTCACTCGAGATCGCATCACTGCGTTTGTAAGGGGCAGTATACTTTATTTTTCAAGGTTTGCAACTATTTATCTAGCCTAAGCTATACAAACTAGGTTATACTCAACATGTTAAGTCGAATTTAATGATAGACCCCAAAAATAAGTTGTTTAAATATGGTATGTGGTGGCGTATTTTTTACGGCATTTTACGCACTATTTCAGGCTTAATTCTACTTAGAATGGTGGGTCGCCCTTTCGCTGATATTGTTGAAGGTTTTACTGGTGACGAACTACGTAGTTACCGCTTTGACCCTTTATTTAACTTACTTAACACTTTTTTCAATCATTTTCCTTACACCGTCACCCACTTTGTCGCGGCTTATCTTATCTTCTGGGGCTTAATGGATATTATTCTTTCCATCGCCTTACTCAGACATAAAATCTGGTCTTTCCATATCAGTATTTACCTAATCGGTTTCTTTACCCTTTATGAAGTTTATCGCTTCTTCCAAAATCATTCTAAAACCCTTTTGCTAGTGATTTTAGTTGATACTGTAATTCTCTGGATAATTCATAAAGAATATTTAAAGGTAAAAAAATATTTGGCTCGACAACAATCAGTTCAAGTTGCGACTACTAAATAAATTTATAAATAAAAACCCTATGGAATAATCCACAGGGTTTTTTATTTAACATACTTAAATTACTTTAAGAGTTTAAAGTGACCAATGACTGGCAATTCTTTCATTAAACCTTTATAAGCATTCATGGCACCAATAATAACTAGAGCCAAAAGCGCTAAATTAATAACATTCAAAACTAAATAAGTTAGTCCGCCTAGAGCTGAGTAAAGCATACCGCTTATAAATTGAACGGCTAAATAAATCACCAAAATCAAAATCTGTTGGTTGGCATGAAAACGAGCAAAAGGAAGATTCTTAGTTTTTTCATCTAGTAACGGAAGAAAAAATAAGAAAGGAATAATATAGCCTAAAATTGCAAAAGTTTTTGGTCCAGAAATATCGTTAGCTTCTGGATTTGCTTGCTCACTAGAAGTTGAATTATTAATCACTGTTTCAGTAGCACTTGTTTCCTCGGTGGTTTTTTCCGGTTCCATAATTAATTTATTTACTAAATTTATATACTGATAATAATATCACGATTTAGGCTGGCGGCGTTGCAAAATAGCAGCGTGATTTCCACCCACAAAAACAGCTGGTACTTTAAGCTTTTTCTTATTATGAACAATCTCTTCAGGTCGAGTGTAGGTTTCACCGGTAGTCGCTCGCTCATCTTCAAGTGATTCAAGCGCACCTAAAACACCAGCTATTTGTCGCGCGGTCGAATCAATAATAGTTAGCGCTGGCAACTCTCCACCAGTTAAAATGTAGTCCCCCACACTTATCTCTTCGGCCTTAAGCGCGGTTTTAACTCGAGTATCTATTCCCTCATAACGACCACTAATCAACACTAAGTGCTCATATTTATTAGCATAATCCTTAGCCAACTTTTGCGTAAATACTTTCCCACGTGGTGACATAATCAGCGTCTTCACCTTTTTTTGGTCTTGCTTTCGCCCGACGGCCTTTTGCCAGGCTTTAATAATTGGTTCCGCTTTCATCACCATACCAGGACCACCACCATAGGGCTTATCATCAACCTTACGGTGTTTATCATCAGTGTAATCCCGAGGATTGTAATAAGAGATGGAAATCTTTTTACCTCGCACCTTAGCTCCCCTACCCTTATCAGTTTTTTGGGCCCGGCCTAAAACACTAGCGTCAGTGTACGCTTGGCAAACTTCAGGGAATAATGTAATAACGTGAAAGTTCATATTAGAAGATTAGCATATTAAAAGAGCGGCGCCATAGGCGCTGCTTTTTTAATAACTAGTCTTACCTGAAGATATAAATTGAATGAAGAACAAGGAGTTTAAATAAAAAGAGCGCGAGTGGGACGAATTTGTCCAGCAAGCGCTCTTTTTATTGTAACGACAAAGTTATTTGTCAATTTATATCTTCAGGTCGTCGATAGCTTCGTCTAATGACTTAGTCGGCATCACAGGATTATCTTCCTTCATCGCTTCTGACATTTCAGAATTCATCCCTCTTCCACCTTCTGGCTCGTTAATCTTTAGATTAACTCGAGCATCATTCTTCATTCCTACGACTCTAAGTAGGGTTCGAATCGCTTTGGCGGTATTACCGGAACGACCAATAATTTTACCCATATCTTCAGCATGAACATCAAGAGTGAGTAAAACTCCCATTTCATCAACTGTACGATTAATTTTAACTGAGTCAGGATGATCAACTAGTGACTTAACTAAACTCTCTAGAAATTGCTTGTCTTCGTGCGTATCCATACATCAATTGTGGCTATTACTGATAAGCAATCATTACTAACGTAACGTGCTACTAAAAGCATACGAGACTTACTCGTATGCGTCAACAAGAAAAAGTGTATTGTTGTTAGTCGGCCTCGGCGTCGGCTTGTGCTTGTGAGTGTTCTGACTGTTCTTT
>CAZWXM010000002.1:16148-20571 GCA_964637855.1 uncultured Candidatus Saccharibacteria bacterium
GTTGTTAGTCGGCCTCGGCGTCGGCTTGTGCTTGTGAGTGTTCTGACTGTTCTTTGGCTACTACTTCTGGGTCTTCTGGAGCAACTTCTGAATGATCGGTTGGATCAGATTCATCAGCTACGACCTCAACTTCAACTGGAGATGCAGCAGCCGCTTCGGCGTCAGCCTTAGCCTTAGCCTCAGCTTCTGCCTTAGCAGCTGCCTCTTCCTCAGCCTTCTTAATAGCGGCTTCGTCGATAATCGGAGACTTCTTTGGCAGAACATTAACCTTCTTGCCTTCAATTACTTTTTGAGTAATTAGTAGGTTATGCATAGTGTCAGACGGCTGAACACCTTTAGATATCCATTCTCGAGCCTTATCAGCGTCAATAATAAAATTCTTAGTTTTTGGGTTGTATGAACCTAGACGGTCGATATGACTATCGCTCTTAACACTGGTTCGTTTGTCAGTTACCACAATTCGGAATGACGGATCATTCTTGCGGCCAACTCTTTGTAAACGCATCATTAACATAGTGGCGCCAGCATACCAGACTGTAAAAAAAGGTCAATAGCTACTTATTGAGTCCCCTCCCTCATGACACATATCACACGTTCCGATGTCTGCCTATTACTATAAGCACTTAATCCTCTTGGACACTCAAAATATGTTATTAGGGAGATATAACTACCTGTTCTCTAGACAAATTTGTCACTTGATGTTGTGAACTGACAGGCTGGCAGAGCGACCAACAAATGCTATACTGCGGCTATGAATAACACCCATGAAGGCATTATCCTAATCCGAGGCAAAGGAATTGGATTTGTTGCCCATCCTGATTTTGAAGAGGATATTGTAATTGCCAAAGAAGATTTAGGTTTTGCCCTAGATGGTGACATTGTTGAAATCACTCTTAATAAAAAAGTGGTCGGGCGACGCCAAGACGGTGTCGTAAATCGAGTTATTAAAGCGGCTCACCGTGAGTTAATCGGCGTAGTTAAAGAACAAACTGAAGCTGGAAAAACTATTAAATACCTCCAGCCAGACAATAATCGAATTCATATTAGACCAGTTTTACCAGAAGCTACTGCTAATGACCTCGGTATGAAAGTGGTAGTAGAAATAAGTAGTTGGCCCGACCCGAAAGTCGTACCGCAAGCCAAGATTACCGAAATCATCGGCCGCGCTGGTGACCATGAGACAGAAATGCAAGCGATTATTCGCTCTGGTGGTTTTTCTAAAGCTTTCCCAGAATCCGTCCAACAAGCTGCCCACGAACTTTACGAAAATAAAGAAGCCATTTTTGCGGAAGCACTCAAAGATCCAAAACGAAAAGATGTACGTGGAATAATGACAATGACAATTGACCCAGCTGATGCCAAAGACTTTGATGATGCTTTATCGTTCCAAATCCTACCCAACGGTAATATTGAAATCGGTGTTCATATTGCAGATGTCTCGCACTATGTACGACAAGGTGAACCGCTAGATGCAGAAGCAGTTGAACGCGGAACTTCTGTTTACTTGGTAGACCGAGTAATTCCTATGCTACCTGAAGTGCTTTCTAATGACCTCTGTTCACTTCGTCCTAACGAAGATCGTTTGTCTTTTTCAGCGATTTTTGAATTGGATGCTGATGCTCATATTAAAAATGCTTGGTACGGTCAAACTATCATTCATTCAAACAAGCGTTTTAGTTATGAGGAAGCTCAAGCGGTACTCGACAATAATGCTGGCGAGTATTTGGAAGAATTAACCGCTATGATGAAACTCTCTCGGGTTCTAAGAAGAAAGCGTCACGCAAACGGCGCTATCGCCTTTGAACAACCAGAAGTAAAATTCGAACTCGATGAACGCGGAGCACCAATTCGAGCTTACAAAAAACATCGTACTGAAACCATGCTCATGATTGAGGATTACATGTTGCTAGCCAACCGTGAGGTAGCGACTTTTATTAATGAAAAAGCAAAAAAGCAAAATAAGGATTTAACTTTTGTTTACCGTATTCACGATGTACCAAATCCAGACAAGATTGAGGAACTAGCTACTTTTGTACACGCTCTCGGTTACGAATTTGAAACGAAGAATGGAATTGTCGGTGCTAAAGCCCTAAATCAATTGATGAAAGACGTGGAAGGTAAACCGGAAGAAAATCTAATCAAAACCGCTAGTATTCGCTCAATGGCTAAAGCGATTTATTCCACCAAGAACATTGGTCACTTTGGTCTAGCCTTTAAGTTTTATTCACACTTCACTTCCCCAATTCGTCGCTACCCTGACTTGATGGCTCATCGTATGCTCCGCCACCACCTCGATAATGAAAATATTGGACCTAAGGAATCAGCCCGCTACGAACAAATTTCTATCCAATCTTCAGTTCGTGAAATGGAAGCCGTGAAAGCTGAACGAGATTCAATCAAGTTCAAGCAAGTTGAATACATGATGAATAAAATCGGTGAAGAATTTGCTGGAGTTATTACTGGAGTTACCGATTGGGGAATCTATGTTCAAGACCAAGAATCAATGTCTGAGGGTATGGTGCGCCTAGCGACCATCAAGAGCGACTTCTTTGAACACGAAGCCACTAAATACCGCATTAAAGGTCAACGAACTGGTAAGGTATATCGACTTGGTGATGAAGTAAGAGTCAAATTAGTCCGAGCTGACAAAGATGAACGTCAACTCGACTTTGAATTGGTTGAGGTTAAGAAAACGGAATAAGTTAAATAAAAGCGGCGGCCCTTTGGGCCGCCGCTTTTTTAGTTACTAGCTATTTGCACACCTCCCTTTGCTTCCAGACTATACCTTTCCATCATTTTTTGAAGGGCTAAAATTTTAATCACATATTCTCTTTGTTCTTTAGAGTAATCATTTGCATTCTTTAAGGCAAAATCGGAAAATTGTAAAAACAAATCTTTGCCTGGCTTCATTTTATCAACTGGTATTTTTTCACAAAAAAGCTTCAGTGCTCGACCCGCTGCCGGACCGCCAGAATTATGAGCATTAATCATAAGCGGAGTCATGAATTCGGTTAAAAATTCTTCTTCGGAATCAAACCTTTCTTTAATTAATTCTAAATTTTCATTACCAGCATAATGCTGTAGATAAAAATAATTGTCAGAAGTTAACTCACCGAAAACTTCAGCCTGCTCAGCAACATCAAGTGAAACTTGATCTGTCTTACGGTATCCATTCCAAACAAACGGCTTAATTTGTGCAATCCCAGTTGCATTTGAATTACTTACTGCATCTAATCTAAAACGTGATTCCTGCGCTAGCCAACCAGGTATAAGCTTTTTTAGTTCAACCTGAAGCTGTGCAGGCAACGGCGGCTTTCTGCCTTCGTATTCATCTGAACGAAATTGAATATTATTTATAAAAGTATCTAATCTCGACTCGGCCTTAGTCTGATCTTCAGGTTCATTGGCCAAATTTATTGTTTGAATAATATCTGCCAAATCAAGACTTTGGGCATAACTTTCAACTTCGCTATCAAACTCAGCGCCGGCTTTTTCCATGTCTGAGTAAGACTCCAGCTTATCAACAAATTCGTAACCCTGTTTGATTGCTCCAGCTGACATGGCAACTCCCAGTGATACCAAAAGCAGATTCAATGCTTTTCTTTGCTTTTCATTTAACCAACTTTCAGTCTGTTCCTTTTCGGTTTTATAATTTAAAACGTAATCAGGATAATCTTTACTTTCATTAACCTTCTCTGTTTTTAAGTATTCATCTTGAGGGTGTTTTTCGATGGTGTAATCAACCAAAACTTCCTTAGAGGGCTCAAAATCATCAACCTCTGGTTTTCTTCTATAGATAACCGTACCGTCTTCATTTACCACCTTAAACAGACCGGGAAATGGTTTGGGATTTATTTTTTCTGGACCTTCCATATATATTTAAATATTAACAAGCTTTTCAAATCTTTCCTAACAAAAAACCACCAGCTGGTGGTTTTAAAATTATTGCAAATTAATTAAACACTTGTCTCTAACTGTTTCAATTAACTCAGAACTGAAAGGAAATTTATCATACAGCTTAATCGCTTTATCATCGGAAATTTTTTCTGACAAAACTAAACAATCTAAAACGATTAGTACGTATTCAAAAGCGGCTTCAAAGTTTAGTTCTTCAATGAAACTTTTATACTTTTCCATTCCTTCTTCGTTTAGAATTTCCTTAGCAATAAAATTAAGCCTTTTCTCTACATCCCCACTATTTAAAGATTCCATGACAAATCCTTTCAGGATAAATAACAACAACCTTTATTAATACATTATTGACAATAAAAGTAAAATAACTACTTTGCTACCGCCGCTGCTTCGTCAAATTTTACTGACAGTACTTTTGATACTCCATCTATACCCATCGTAATACCGTATAAAATACCCGCCCGACTCATCGTTTCTCGATTATGGGTAATCAATACTAGCTGTGACTTTT
>CAZWXM010000002.1:20671-26216 GCA_964637855.1 uncultured Candidatus Saccharibacteria bacterium
CCCGCCCGACTCATCGTTTCTCGATTATGGGTAATCAATACTAGCTGTGACTTTTTAGACAAGGCTTCAATCATATCGCCATAACGACGACTATTAGCTTCATCAAGTGCGGCATCAGTTTCATCGAGAATGATAAACGGTGGTGGATTAACCTGACTCATCGCAAAAATAAGCGCAATTGAAGTCAAAGCCCGCTCCCCTCCAGACAGCATTTCCAATCCTTTTACGCGCTTATTTGGTAAAGAAATTTTAATCTCTACACCATCCTCTTCCACCTTACTATCAGTTTCCTCTTCACCTTCGGTCACTCTTTGCTTAATGGTTATTTTTTCTAAAGCTGCCGAACCGCCGCCAAACATGAGAGTGAAGAAGGTATTAAACTCTTTAGTAATTTTATTTAAACCTTCAACAAACTGCTCCTGCAATTTGGTTTGCATATCTACAATCAGTGCCTTTAGATTTTCAACTGAAGCCTCTAAATCCTTAAGCTCTCGTTCTAAAAATTCGTCTCTTTCTTTAGCATCGTTATATTCCTTAACAATATCCTCAGTGGCTCCAATTCCCAATTCTTCCAACCTAATTTTTAATTTTTCTAGTTCAAACTGACGATTTCTTTGGACACTTCTGTCTTCATTTAAAATAATTTCCTCAGATAGTTTAGTGCCATTTTCATCAATCACTACAAAGTCATAATAAGCTGAAGCTCCCCGTCCCAACAAAGCGACTGCTTCTTGTAACTGTTGCTTAAAATCATTCCTGTCTCTGTCTAAGACTGAAAGCTCACGGTCAATGGCCGCAATGATGTTTTCGGTTTCTCTCTGCTCGTTTAGCAACTTAAACATCTCTCGCTCTGCATCACGATTTTTTTCTGAACCAACCATTTGTTCAGCTTGCAATGCTTCATAAATACTAGCCTCTGTCTTTTCTGCTTCAATGGCTCGCTTAACAGAATCTTGAGCTTCATTAAAGCTTTCTTTTAACTTACTTAGCTCAACTCGATCGGCTTCATTAGTGTCAATTACCTCTCCTTTCTCTTTATTTAGAAAAGATTTTAATTGGTGAATTAAATCATTTAAAGCTCGCTCCAAAACCGACTCTGTTCCTTTAGTTAAAGCCTTTTGGGCATGAGCTTCTATATCGGCTACTAACTTTTCCAACTGCACTCGAGGAATCAAAGCACTAACATCAATTTTAGTTTTTGGCGGAGTAGCCAAACGCCTTTCAATATAGGAAATTTGACCTTCTAAATTACTGAGCTCACGCTCAGCTGCTTGGCGATTTCTAGAGGCGGTAGTGTACTCTTTTTCCGCTGCTTCCAGTTTGCTAGTGGTCGGTTGATTTTCAGCCTTAGCCAGCAACTCTTTTACCTCAACTAGGCGGGCCTTAATTTTATGTAAATTTTCCTCTGGTTCAATTCGACTATTAACTAATCGATCGTGGTGGTAAGCGACGTAAGTATCCTCTCGTTTAAGATACTCGGCGTATTTAATTTTTATCACCTTTTGTAACTCCAAAGACCGCTCGGCTTTTTCTACCTGCTTCTTCATGTACTTAAGGTGTGGCGCTGCTTCGCGACGCAAGGATTCAACTTGAGTAATATTTTCTCTAGTCTTTTCTAACTTTCGTTCGGTTTCCTGCTTTTTTAACTGATATACCTTTAAGCCCAAAGCATCTTCAATCATCTCTCGTCGCTCCTTAGCTCCCGCGGCCAAAACCCGGTCAGCTTCACCTTGCGAAATAATATGATGTCCCGTTGAACCGATATTAGCGTTAGCTAATAGTTCATGAATATCTTTTAAACGTACGACTGAGTCATTTAATTTATATTCATTTTGTCCATCGCGATGAACGTTTCGTTCAATTTTAACTTCATCAAAATCAAGCGCAAAAGTTCGACTCTTGTTATCAAATACTACTTGTACGTTGGCTCGATTGCCGCGTGAAATTTTTTCGGAACCGCCCCATATCAAATCTTCACCTCGCTTGCCGCGCATTGACTTAACTGACTGTTCTCCCAGCACAAACCGAAAAGACTCAGCGATATTACTTTTTCCAGATCCATTAGGACCAACAATCGCAGTAATTGGGGCAGAAAATTCCAACTCGCTTTTTTTAGCGAATGACTTAAAGCCATTAATGGAAAGTTCCTTTAAATACATAAATTACTCACACTCCCCACCAGCGCTATAAACAGCGTACGATTCATAAAAACTTGCTGTCGCTGGGTCACAGGAACCACTAGCAGTACAAACTGGCTCACTAGGACATCTAGCCAATTTATTATCCGACTGAATTCCTTCACTGGCTTCCGTAGCTCCGGCATGACAATACTCAGCCGTTAACTTATACCAATCGCCGGTACTACTAACCTGATAAACCAGATCACAATTACTATTAGCAGACTTGTTTCTGTCTGGTAGGACTGAAATAAAATCTGGTATCAAACCATCAATCGGTGGGTTTGATCCGCAGTCAGAAGCCCTGGCTGTAACTACTCCCGCCGCTGTAGTAGCACAAACACTAGAAGCTGAAGGATAAACACCATTCTGCGCTTTATATAATTCAATCGCTAATTGAGTTTCTTTCATTTCAGATTGAAAAGCTTTGTTCCTAGATTCTTGGCGAGCTTCGGTAAAACTAGCATAGAGTACTACTGATAAAATACCGATAATTGAAATTACCACCAATAATTCAATCAGAGTAAAACCACTTTTTTTAGTAATGTTATTCATATAAAAATAATAACATTTAAAACCCTGATATTTGTCAGTATTAACAACACTTTTATTGAACATCACAAATGATATCCTCCGTTCTTCTTTCAATTAATGTGTCGGCACTAGCAACATTTGGCGCAACATTGGCATAGCCACCCCATAGCGCATATGATTTTTGAAACTGAATATTACTAGCCTGACACCAACTAGGTTTGTTATTTGAAGGATGAGTAGCATCACACATACCAGAACTATTGTTAGTTACCTGACAACTCTTAAACTCATGTTCGTAAGTTACCACCTCAGACTCAACGGTATTTTTAACCATTATTTTATAGACTGTGCCGTCACTATTTACAGTATACAAATAACCAGAATCGGCGGTACTCAAAGGCTTGGGATCAATCGGTAAGGTCTGGATGTACTTAGGCGCCAAACCAACAATATATTGATTACCTGAGGCACACGCATAAGAACTATCTGTCTGACCCGACCAGACTCCAGCCCCTCGACAACCTTCTGGATAACGTCCATTGTCATTTTTATACAACTCAATCGCAGTCTGCAGACTTCTTAAATCTGACCTTCGATCAGCGTCTCTCGAAGCCTCAGTACTATTTTTAAAATTTACATAACCCACCGCAGTTAAGATGGCAATAATAGAAATAGAGACTAGTAGTTCAATCAAACTAAATCCTAACGCGGGCTTTTTCATACAACAAAATTATAGCATAAGCAAAAACTGGAGCAGCTACGCTGCTCCAGTTTTTGCTTAACTTAATTAGCCTGCCAACCTTTAGCTTTAATAGCATTTTCAGCGGCTACTTGTTCAGCCTCTTGTTTTGAACGTCCTTTACCTTCAGCAATTAATTCACTCCGGAGATAAACTCCGACGGTAAAAACTCGATCGTGATCGGGACCAGATTGGGCCATAGTTTCATAAGTTGGAGTAACCGACACTTGCTCTTGCGACATTTCTTGAAAACGACTTTTAGCGTCTTGCCATAATCTTTTTTTAACTATTTCATCTGTTTTATCGAATAGTCGACTAGCAATAAATTCTTGTGCTAAATCATAACCTTGGTCCATATAAATCGCACCGATACAAGCTTCGAAAGCATTAGCTAAAATATATTGCCTAGCTCTACCAACATCCTTAGATTCACCCTTGGACATGAGTAAATAAGAATTAATACCCAATTCTTCAGAAGCAGCTGAAAGTGAAACGGTATTAACTAAAGCCGCTCGAACAGCCGTGAGTTCTCCCTCTGGTTTTTCGGGATATTTTTTATATAAATAATCTGTCACTACCAACTCCAGAACCGCATCCCCTAAAAATTCCAAGCGTTCATTATGATCCCAAGTCGCTTCTCGATGTTCATTTAAATAAGACCGATGAGTAATCGCTGATAGTAATACTTTAGTATCCGCAAATTTCACCTTGAGCAAGTTTTGCAGTTTTTCTATTTCAGTTTGAATATTTCTCTCTTCCATATCTTAGTCCCCTTCGTTTTCAAACAGTATCACTATTTTGAACCTCTGCCAACCAAAACAGTAATGGCCTTTGTCACAATTGGTAAGATATCATCATAGAAATTAAGTTCTAGAATGTCGGCCACCTTAAACCATTTAGTATCATCTAAACCGCCAGTTTTAACTAAGGTAATTTCTTGGTAAGGGGCTTTGGCTAGGAAGTATTGCACTTGTTTTCGAATTTTACCTTTTTCAGGATGAGTCGCTACGTATTCATTATTACCAAGTTCATTTTCAATGGCCACCGGTAAACCAACTTCTTCCAATAGCGCTCTGATGGCTCCTTGTTCAAAAGTTTCCTCTTCTTTAACTTTACTCTTAGACAAAGTCCAGTGACCAAAAATATCATGCACTAAAGCTAAGAAAATCTGCCCTTCATGCTCGGCATAAACCACCGCTCCGGACAGACGCTCAATGGGCATATCCTCAAACGCGACTGGTCTATTTTTACGTTTACTTTGTTCCTCCTTGCCTGGTTCGCCGATTTCTTTATAAACCGCTCCTAGTACACCGTTAACAAACCGACTACTGTTATCACCGCCAAACTGCTTAGCTAATTCAATTGCTTCATTGATTGCTACTTTAGCTGGCACTTCACCTCGATCAGAAAAAAGTAGTTCGTAAAGACCTAAACGTAAAATATTTCTATCAACGGGAGAAATGCGGTCGATTGGCCACTCTGGAGCCGCTTTTTCAATCACTTGATCAAGCTCAGGCTGCTTTGACATCACACCATCGAGGAGTTTTTCCATAAATGGCATATCGGTTTTGTTGAGAGCAAACTCAGTAACGTTTCTTTCTAAAACCTCCTGAACTGCTTTTTTCTCAAGCGCATTTAAATCCCACTCAAAGAGTGACTGAAGAACAATGCTGCGTGATAAATGTCGATTTGCCATATTAATGTACTAAACTTTTACTACCAATAGTCTATCACCTCGGTTAAATTAAAAACTACAAAATCCACAAAAAACCCGCGAGTTGCGGGCTTTTAAAATTATTTTGCTACTTCTACCTTTTTTTCTTCAGCTGGAGCAGACACTTCGTTCATTCCCAGTGCTTCACGCTTAGCGGCTAAACGTTCCTCTCTAGCCTTTGTCTTGGCTGCCATATCAACCACCATTCGTCCCTTGTAGAAACCACAAGCTAAACACATGTGATGTGGACGGTGCTCAGCACCACAATTGCTGCAGACAGCTAAAGTTGGCGCTTTTAGAGCGTGATGTGACCGACGATTAGCGGTGTGTGACCGCGTGTGACGCATTCGAATTACCATAGTGGCGAAACTATAGCAGAAT
>CAZWXM010000002.1:26316-36564 GCA_964637855.1 uncultured Candidatus Saccharibacteria bacterium
AAAAGCCGGCTCGCTTACGCGCGCCGGCTTAAAATTTAAAAGAACTTATACTTTTTTATTTAAATCACACTGCTTGGGTGAATCAATTTCAATCTTGGCTTCAACTAAGCCTTTGACCTTAACACAAGCAATTTTAACCTTTTCTTGTACTCGTTTATGGGGACCAAAATGCTTATAACTAGAACACTTACCACAAGCGCCCAATTCTGAATCCTTAATGGGCACAGCAACATCTTCTGACATAAAAAACCTCTCTGAATCAAAACTCCCACCAAGACTATCTTAGTGGGTCTGTTATTCTACAACATTATTATATTTTTGCAATAGCTAATCCGATGGATGGGGCTTTTACCAAACCTAGCTATCGCAGCGCGATGATCCTTGGTGCCATAGCCCTTATGCTGCTCAAAATCATATAAATAGTAGCGTCGCGCGATTTTATCCATATATTTATCGCGAGTGACTTTGGCCACAATCGAAGCTAAGCCAATCACCTTCTCCTTACTATCACCTTTTATAATAGTTTCTTGTTTAAAGATTGTCGGAGCGTGTAAAGAGCCATCAAGCTTAAAGTCGCACTCATGCTCACTGAGCTTTAATTTTTTTATACATCGTACCAACGCCAAATTAATCGCGTACATAATCCCCTCTTCATCTATCACTGATGAGCCAACTTGTGACACCGCAAAATCTAACTGTCGATGGTGACGCAGCACTTGCGCGCGCCGGAAAATCGCAGAGCGATTTTCCGGCGACACTTGCTTCGAATCTCCAACCCCAGGAATCAAATCCCAGTCAAAATCAAACGGTACTTTTACCATCCCCACCGCGACCGGGCCCGCCAATGGCCCTCGTCCCGCTTCGTCTACCCCGATTACCCATTTCATAAAATTAGTATAACAAAAATTGACATTAGATTTAGAGAGGCGTAAATTTTAGCTTGGTAGCTAAAGTTCATTAATGTTATCAGGGAGATAATCATGCAAAAAGCCGAAGGTTTATTCAAAAGATTATTAAGGGAACACAAACATCTTTTAATTTCACTGTTTTCAATCAGTATCCCGGTGATTTTATTTTTAACCTACACAAAACCCTAAACTAAATTCTGCTTTAACAGCCAAATCAATTTGGCTGTTTTTATTTACACTTTATTTTTTAGTAGTATATTTACGTAAGTAATCTTTTTCTTTTCCAAAATACGGAATGAGTTCAAGATGAGTATTTTAAAACATAAGGAGGTGACAAATGTTAGCGAGAAAAACTTATTGGCGAAAAATACTTATTGTGAGTCTACTGCTACTAACAATGATTAGATTCAATGAAATAAAAAGTTTATATTATCTATATTTTTAAAGACTAGTCTACCTACAAAACCCCACCCGCGCGTGGGGTTTTTTATTTTGCTATACTATCCTCAACATGTCTGACCAATCGCCACTTTCCGCTGATTTTGTACACCTCCATGTGCACTCAATGTATTCTCTACTTAACGCTGTCCCTACCCCTAAGGAGCTAGTAGCGGCGGCTAAAGCTGACGGTCAAGATGCTTTAGCTATTACTGACGCTGGAGCGCTCTATGGAGTAATTGATTTTTATAAAGCCTGTGCCAAGGAAGAAATCAAACCAATTATTGGATTAGACGCTTTTTTGGCTCCTCGCACTCGTCATGACAAGGAAGTAAATATTGACCGGCCCCGTTCACGAGTTGTACTTTTAGCTAAAACTTTTAAAGGTTATCAAAACCTAATCAAGTTAGTGACTCAATCTAATATCGAAGGTTTTTATTATCGACCACGCCTTGATGAGGAATTAATAAAAGAATTTAAGGATGACCTAATTTGTATCCTTCCTTCTTTTGCTGGTGAGGTGGCTCAAGCCCTCAAAGATACCAATCCAGAAAAAGCCGCCGAACGACTAGACTGGTATAAGAATGTTTTTGGTGAAAATTTATATTTAGAAATTTCACATCACCCAGAAATTTTTGACCATCAAGAAAATCAAACGAAGATTAAAGCGTTAGCTAAAAAAACTAATACTCCCCTAGTCGCTGCTCACGATGTCTATTACCTAAAACCTGAAGATAGATTGGCTCGCGAAACCATGATTAAAATTCAAAGTGGAGGCGTGGTCGATACTACCAACGACCGAGACGGGGGTGATAATTTTTCTTTCACCACCCAAGCCCAAATGAAAAGTTGGTTTGCTGATACCCCCGAAGCAATTAGTAATACGATAAAAATCGCTAATGCTTGCAATGTTGAATTGGTTTTAGGACAAGACGCTTGGCTCTTCCCTAACTACATTATTGCCAGTGGTCGCGAACCAAACGAAGAGCTTAGAGTTACCTCATACGAAGGTGTTAAGTGGCGTGGTTTAGACATTGCCGATGAAACTATAAAAACTCGGCTAGACTATGAATTGGGAGTAATAAAAACTAAAGGTTATGCCAAATACTTTTTGGTGGTAGGTGACTTATTACGAGAAGCCAGAGAGAAAGGTATCTTAACCACCATTCGTGGTTCGGTGGCGGGCTCACTGACTACTTATGTATTAGGGATTACTAATGTAAACCCGCTCGAATACAACCTGCCCTTTGAACGCTTCCTCAACCCCGAACGTCCTTCTGCGCCCGATATCGATATGGACTTTGCTGATAATCGTCGCGATGAAATTATTGAATACGCTAAACAAAAATATGGTGAGGATAAAGTCGCACAGATTGGTACTTTCGGTACGATGATGGCCAAAGCGGCGGTACGAGATGTGGCGAGAGCCCTTGGTCACTCCTACTCTACTGGTGATAGAATCGCCAAGATGATTCCGCTCGGAGCCCAAGGTTTTCCTATGACGATTGATAGAGCTATCAGTATCGAACCAGAATTACAAAAACTCTATACCAAAGATTCTGAATCACGTGAGATTATTGATTTAGCTAAACAAATTGAAGGTCGCGTGCGACACCTGGGAGTTCATGCCGCTGGTGTGGTTATTTCCCCATTTTCTCTAAATGAAATTGTCCCGATTCAACCCGATTCTAAAACTGGTAAATACATTACCCAGTATGAAATGCATAGTGTGGGTGAAGACGGAGTTGGTCTACTGAAGTTCGACTTTCTTGGGATTAAAAACCTGGCCATTTTGGCTGACGCAGTGAAGCGAGTTAAAAAAATTCGCAATCTAAATGTTGATATTGAAAATATTCCCCTCGACGACGCCAAGACTTTTGCGATTTTAGCTAAAGGAGAAACCATGGGTCTCTTCCAATTAAACGGTACCGGGATGACTTCTTTCCTTAAACAACTTAAACCGACCACCATTCATGATATCAATGCGATGGTAGCGCTATATCGTCCTGGTCCGATGGAAATGATTCCCACTTATATTGAACGTAAACATAATCCGACTTTGGTATCTTTTCTTGATCCTCGCATGGAAGACATTCTTAACCGTTCCTACGGAGTAATTACTTATCAAGATGACGTGATGATGATTTCTATCAAACTCGCTGGTTACTCTTGGCTAGAAGCCGACAAACTCCGTAAGGCAATGGGAAAGAAAATTCCTGAAGTAATGGCCGCCGAGAAAGATAAACTTTTTAGTGGTTTAGTTGAACACGGCATGACGGAGAAAAAAGCCGAGGAGCTTTGGAAACTCATCGAGCCGTTTGCGGCTTATGGATTCAATAAAGCCCACGCCGCTAGTTACGGTCGTGTTGCCTATCAAACGGCTTATATGAAGGCTAATTTCCCGGTCGAGTACATGTCTGCAGTACTAACAGCAGACTCCGGCGATACCGAAAAAATCTCCGAGATTATTCAAGAGTGTAAACGTATGAACATTGAGGTGTTACCGCCTGATATTAATGAATCCTTTGCTGACTTCTCAGTGGTACCAGGAACACAAACTATCCGGTTTGGATTAACTACCATTAAAAACTTTGGAGCTGGTATCGCCGAAATTATTATTGAGGAGCGAAAGAAAAATGGTCACTTTAAATCCATGCAAGATTTTCTCACTCGAATACATGACCGAGGTTTAAATAAAAAATCTCTGGAGGCTCTTATCACTACTGGCGCCTTTGACAGTTTTGGTGAACGTGGGCAGTTATTTAATAATTTGGAAAATCTGCTCGCCTACAATCGCGAACATATCGCTGGTAAAGAAGCTAATCAAGATTCACTATTTGGCGGTCTAACCGACGCTAATGATTTAACTCTCTATGAATCTGAACCGGCCACTAAAACCCAAAAATTAATCTGGGAAAAAGAATTACTGGGGGTTTATGTCTCTGGTCACCCACTAGATGAACTCAAAGCTGAAGTCGATAAAAGACCTACCATTGCTACGGTTAAAAACGGACATAAAGGTACGACCGCTGTCACTACTGGCTTAGTTGAAACCGTTCGAGAACTGTTAACCAAAAAAGGTGACCGTATGGCCTTTGTAAAAATCGCTGACCAAAACGACAGTATAGAAACAGTCGCCTTCCCCGAAAGCTATAGTGAGTATCGAGAAATATTAGTCCCCGGTACCTGTGTTGCTATCAAAGGCAAGCTAAACTTCCGGAATGATGAACCGAGTATTTTGATTGAAAAAGTGAAGAAATTAGCAGTAGAGTAATTTTGACAAAATTTACTAAGGCTATATTATTAGAAGAACAGAGATTGTGACAACTACCAATTGTCAGAGCTAAGCTCGATTTAATTCCTAATCTGTACTAATGAAGCGCTGTCTGGAATACCAAGACAGAATCTCGGTGGAACCGCGACCACAATCGTCCGAGTGATTATGCGAATTTTCGTATACTCACTTGGGCGATTTTTAATGAGCCAAAGAGACGTGAGGCGACTATTGCGAATTTATACAGGCGCTTAGGGTATTTCGACCTCCAGGGAGAAATACCCTGTAGCGAGCTGTAAAGGAATGTTACACAATCAATCTAAAATTATTATGAACCAATCACTTGAACACAAACGACACACTCTAGCCCACCTTTTAGCGGCCGCGGTATTAGAAAAATACCCTCAAGCTAAATTAACTTTAGGTCCAGCGATTGATACCGGCTTCTATTACGACATCGACTTTTCGGCTGGTGACACACCAAATGAAGAGGACTTGAAAGACCTCCAAAAGCGCATGAAGAAACTGATTAATTCCTGGACTGAATTTACGCATGAAGAAGTCTCGGCAGATAAAGCCCGAGCAATTTTTGCTGGTAATGAGTTCAAAACTGAGTTAATAAATGAAATCGAAGCTAAAGGCGAAACTATCACTCTTTATACTTGTGGCAGCTTTACTGACCTCTGTCGCGGTGGTCATTGTGAAAGTCCTAAAGCCGAAATTGATACTGACGCTTTTAAACTCGACAAAATGGCCGGTGCTTACTGGCGCGGTGACGAGAAAAAGCCAATGCTAACTCGTATTTATGGATTAGCTTTTGAAACTAAAGAAGAGCTAGTGGCTTATGAAAAACAACAAGCCGAAGCCAAAACCCGTGACCATCGTAAGCTCGGTAAAGAATTAGATTTATTCACGATTTCTCCATTGGTCGGAGCGGGACTACCTTTGATGAAACCAAAAGGAATGGTTATCAGACAAGAGCTGGAAAATTATTTATGGTCTCTACATAAAGACAAAGGTTACTCTCGAGTCTGGACTCCACACATTACTAATCTATCACTTTACGAAACTAGTGGTCATGCCGAAAAGTTTGGTGATGAACTCTTCCGAGTTAAAGGTGGTGATGAAGACTTTGCTCTTAAGCCAATGAATTGTCCTCATCATATGCAAATTTTTGCTGACAACCAATTCTCTTACCGAGATATGCCAGTTAGATATTTTGAACCAGCGACGGTTTACCGCTACGAAAAATCCGGTCAGCTGTCAGGACTCACTCGAGTCCGAGCTATCACTCAAGATGATGGGCACCTCTTCTGTCGTGTCTCACAAATTACTGACGAGGTTTCGACCATTGTCGGCATCATCAGAGAGTTTTATAAAAGAATGGGATTACTGGATGATTATTGGGTAAGTCTCTCAGTTCGAGATGATAAAGGAATGTTCCTTGGTAGCGATGAAGTCTGGGCCAAGGCAGAAGCGGCGCTCGAGGAAGCCGCTCAAAAAAATAATCTGAACTATAAGCGAGTGGAAGGTGAAGCCGCTTTCTACGGACCAAAGCTAGACTTTATGTTCAAAGATGCGATTGGTCGTGAATGGCAACTGGCGACTATTCAATGTGACTTTAATCTGCCGGAAAGATTTGACCTCAGTTTTACCAATGAGAAAGGTGAAAAAGAACGGCCAGTGGTAATCCACCGCGCGATTTCTGGTTCATTAGAACGTTTTATGGGAGTAATGATAGAACACTTCGCTGGTAACTTCCCACTTTGGCTGGCTCCAGTCCAGCTAGCTATTATTCCGGTAGCAGAAATTCACAATGAATACGCGAATAAAATAAAAACTATTCTCAAAGAAAAAGACTATCGAATTAACTTAGATGATTCAAATGAATCAATGGGCAAGAAAATTCGTAATGCTAAAAAAGATAAACTTCCCTACTTCATTGTTATCGGTGATAAGGAAGTTGAAACCAATACCGTCACTTTAGAATCACGTGACACTGGTGAATCAATTGTATTAACAGTTGATGAATTAATTAATAAATTATTTTCAGAAGTTAACGTATAATAAATTTTAGATGCACAAGAAAAGCCGCTCAATTTTTTGAGCGGCTTTTCTTTTTATTATTTTTATTAAGCTCGTAAATTCTCGCTAGGAAGGGCTCGAATTTACCAGTACGGAAAACACAGTCACTACGTTCCTTGTTTTACGCAGCAGCTTTGACGGCTTTCATAATCGCCATCTTAACGGCTGAAGCTTCATCAGTATAAGTACCATCTAGAGCTCCGGTTAAAGCTGTAATCATAGCCTTAATCTTTTCATCTGATAGATTAGCTGTTTCTGAAATCAACATCGTAGAAACTTTTACGTTTCCTCCCCGTCGTGAACGATATAGGGCATCAAGATCAGCGGCTGCATCAGCTAGAGCAAACATTGGACGATGTCCAATTAGCTCATAAGCCGCAACCACATTACCTGACACAATCGCTTCCGCCAGTGAACCAGCTCCTTCTGGCACTACCGCCGGAGTAAAGTTTGGATTTACTGAACTAGTAACATTTACTTGGCAAGCTTCACACAAATTCTTCATTCGCGATTCGTTGATAACAATCCAACCATCTTCTAGTGGGTAATTTTTCTTAGCTTCAACAATTACCGCATCTAACGCTTCCATCCGTTCAATTTCATTAGTAGTAGAGACCAAGTGTCTAACCGCATCACTAGAAAGCAAAGCCTTTTGTGCATGTGCGTGATTTTCAAGATTCGTTACAGTTACATCACTTACTCGATGAGAATCTTTAGTCTCAACTGTTTGATTTTCATAACCAACTACTGGTGTCGCGACTGGTAGATTTACCGGCACTGCTACTTCAGCAACTGAAGCGGTAGTAAACACATCTGGTCGTCGAGCTTCTGCTACTTGCATAGACTCAAGACTACCTGGATTCATTACGGTCTCTGCTTCTAAATTACCGTTAGTTGTGGTTAGTTTTTTTTTGGCAACAATTAGGTAAGCAATGTAGAAAGCCCAAGCCATTAACAATACATAGAACATAATTGTCATTAGTGGTCCCGCTTCAAAACCTGTGTATGGCACTTGGCTAAGTGAGATACCAGCAACTAATGGTTGTTGATCTCGAGTTTGTAGAACAACTAAATCATCCATCTTAACTTCCACCTTACAAATTCGTTCCTTTGAACCTCGTTTTGCTAGTAAAGTATATTCAGTATTCTTAGTTGGTTTGAGAGAAATAGTTCCATCAAATAAATCTTTCTTGTCTGCAGTAGACTTATCTTTAGTGGTAACAATCACTTTCCCAGAGCTATCAGTTAGAGTTATGTCAGTAGCATTAGTAGTATCCCACTTTAATTTAATTGAGTCGCCTAATGAAATTTTAGTATCTGAGATTTCCAAATCACAACGTGGAGTATTACTTCCACCACCACCACCGCTAGTTGTAACAGCTACTGATACTGGACATTCAATTGAACTGCTTCCGGCCTTAGCGGTTAAGACGTAAGTTGTGTTAACGTCTGGTGCTACTGTTTTAGTCCCGGCTAGTGCTGTAGAGTTGATAACACTGATTGAAACAGAATCTACATCTTTAGTACTCCAATTTAGAACTGCGTCATTTCCGCGACGAATAGAAGTCGCTGAAGTTGTGAAAACAACATTATTTGCACAAGTTAATGGAGCTGGGTCAGCGACCACCACTGGTGCTGGGCAAGTTACTTTATCGCCATCAGCATCGGTAGCCGTTAGGATAAAGTTGGTTGAGCTAGTTACATTAACTACTTTTGAATCAATTAGAGCAACTGTTCCAATCGTTGGCGCGATAGAAGCTGAAGTAGCTCCTAATACTTTCCAATTTAGAGTTACATTTCCTCCGCCCACTGGTAGTGAGCTTGGTGTGGCTGTAAACATTTCACAAACTGGTACTGAATCTTCAGACACCTTAACTGGCACTTCACAATTTACTGTTTGGTCTTTAGTTCCAATTACAGTTAGTTTGTAAACAATATCAGCTAACGGAGATACTTCGATAGAACCATCAACTGCCACTGCACCGATTCCATTATTTAGGAATACTTGAGTAGCATTAGAAGTCTCCCAAGCTAGGGTTGAACTAGCACCCACCATAATAGTAGCTGGAGTCGCTTTGAACATATCACAAGTTGGAGCTGGATCTTGCACAATTGAATCAAACGCTAGACAGATTGGCACTAAACTATTTGCTGAAGAATTATCAACGTAAGCTGAATGTTTACCTTGTAGTGAAGTTATCGCAGAATTTAAAACTAGGCCTGAGTTAACCTTTTCTACATTTGTTGCCTGTACTACAAAGTCAGCTAAATCAGCTATTGAATTTGTGTTTACACTTGACCCATTAGCTAGATTAAGAGTAACGAAATAACTTTCTCGTGGTTGTGTAACATTTACTCGGTCTAGATAACCATCCCAAGAAACTAAAGTAATATCGAAAGTTCCAGCTGGAACATTAGTCGCAATCACATTAGTTTGTGACGCGGCTAAACCACTATTACTTAACAACTTAGCGCCGTTATTACCAAAATCAACAATGGTTCGTCCAGCTTTAGCTGTCAGTGGACAAACTGGTGGCTTTGGAGTATCACCACAATCTTCATTATCAATCTTTGTTTTTACTACGTTACTAAGTGTCCAGTCTTTAAAATTATTTAATTCGAAAGCCGTCGCTTTAGCTTGATTAGTTACTTCAAAGTCTCCACATTGAGCTGGATCATTTACCTTACCAGTCCAGGTAATAGTTCCAGATTGACCTGGACTTAATTCATGACCATTAAAATGTAAAGTTCTAGTTCCTGCGTCATACACTGAGTAACCATGATAACCAAGATCAAAGTTACTAGTAACAGAACTGTTTATATAAGTTACGTTGGCATCCATCACATCTGCAATATGTACACCTCCTCCAGTACAATCAATAGTTCCGACGCTTTTAACAACAATGGTGTAGGTAAGAATATCTCCCGGTAAAGCAGTCTGCTTATTTACTGACTTTGTAAGATTAAGTTCACAGTACTCATTAACTGGTTTATCACAACCAACTCTTACTTCTGACGTACACTTTGAACCACTATCATTAGTAGCTTCAAGTCTGTAAGTTGTATCATCTTGGACATTTGCCATAGTGATAGAACCATTATTTCCAGAGACAACCTCTCCATTAATAGTAATATGATTGAATCCAGAAGTTTTCCAAGTTAGTTCAACTCCTTCACCAACATTAACTCGACTACGACTAGCTTTAATTGAACACTCTGTCGCTGAGTAATTTGATTCATAAACAGAATTACTTGAATTCGTTAAATTTGTATCAGGTAATTTTATTGTATTATCAAAATCAAAGCTGGTATCAAAACCAAAATTCGTATCAAATTCGGTATTAGCAATCGCGATTGAAGCTGAAGTTGCTAAAGCTGAAATTAACAACGAAAAAACCACCATTGCACTAGCAATAGTTTTAAAATATTTGTTCATAACGTTAACAGTTAATTTATTCATAAGATTAATACTCTTACCTACACCTTTTAATACGCAAGAGTAACCAAGCCTACGAGCTTTTATAATAAAAATTTAATGAACGG
>CAZWXM010000002.1:36664-41174 GCA_964637855.1 uncultured Candidatus Saccharibacteria bacterium
AATACGCAAGAGTAACCAAGCCTACGAGCTTTTATAATAAAAATTTAATGAACGGGGTAAAATCTTTTACCTAAAAGAGAACTCTAATTTTTATATCATATACCACAAAGGAGCTTTTGTCAAGCCCTTAAAGGTTTCTGACTTCAATTTGTTTAGCCTCGACAATATAACGGTCATCGACTGTTCCAAAGCTATTACAGGTGGCAATAGTTAGAATTTTTTCTTCCCCAGCAATCGGCACAGTCACGTCTTTGGCCTTCGCACGATAGACCTTTTCTACTCGATAAACAAACACTTCATCCGCTGATCTTAACTCAATAAGATCACCCCAAACTAAGTCTTGAATACCATTAAAAGCCTGGAAATTCTTATTAAAAACGTTTGGTAAATAACTTGAGTGGCCGAGAATAAAAACATTACCGTCTTGACCTAGCGTGGCCGAGTCAGGATGACGAACAACTCCATTCAAAAGCGCATTATCAAGATCAGCAATAGCTCTCGAATCAGGATTTAGAATATTAACCAATCTATCAAGTTTCTCAATTCTCAACTGTAGCGGTAAAACATTGGTCTTTTCTTCTGCTACCGGTACAACTTCAATAACTTCTTCGGTCTCAGATTTTACTTCTTCGGTATTTACCTCGGTCGATTCTTCCTTTGGCGCTTCTGGTAAAAAGTCTAAAGCTAACAAAACTACGTAAGAAAAAGTAAAGATTAAGAAAAAAGCCATCAAAAACTTTATTTTTTCAGCCCAGATTTGTTCAAATAGTTCGTTGAAATTCATAAATTCAAGTTTTAATTTCGGTCGATTATATCATCTATTTATATAAAGTCAAGTTTAATGAACTCTTTTTCTATTATTTTAACAGCGCTCAATCCCGCAATGACATATTTTGAGCGGCCGCGAGGATTAAGTGCTTGTAGTAAATTGCGTACGTCGTAGCATGTAAAAAATATGTCATTACGGGGTAAGCAGCTTTTTAATAGTATTGACAAATGGTATTGCGTGTGGTAGGTTATCCGCATTATGAATGAAGTTTCACAACAAAAAACTCGGGAATCAATCCTGAAATCATTAGCCATAGCGGGTTTTATTAGTATCGTTATTTTAATCGCTTGGGCTTCTGTGCAATTAGTTAATTTAGTTCCTAGTGCTTTTTCATCACTCGCCTCTTTGGCCGAAAGTATGAATCAGTATGAAAAGTCTGAAGTAATGAAGGATTCAGAGCAGCAAGATTTAACGGTTACTAGTAACACTAAGTTAGTGAACACTAAAGAAGTTGTTAATCTTTCTTGGAGTACTACTGAAGTGCCTGGTAGTTATACTTTTAATTATAAATGTGTCGATGGAGTGGCCGTTGATTTAGTTGATGTTACTGGTATCGGAGCTATCAATTGTGATACCAACTACAATATTGGTAATACTAATACTCTTTCCCTACTGATAAATTCAGAAAAGCAACGTTTTCAAGATATTACTTACTCTATTTCATTCCTTGGCACTAATGATTTAACTCCGCGTGCAACGGGCGAAGCTACTCTCACAGTAATAAATAGTGAAATTAATGATATTAAAGATGAAACGGAAGTTGCTGTGACTGATGAAGTTACAACAGAAGAAGTGGTAGAAACCACTGAACCTGTGACTACTGCTCCAACTGAAACTGTGACCAAACCAACTCCGGTTTACGAACAAGAATTTGTTTACACTATTCCGACTTCAGACCCAAATGGTAAAACTGATTTAGCCACTAAGTTTGTCGCTTTCGGTACCATTGTAGGAAACAAATTCTTTACTGGTAGTATTAAGCAAGAAGAAAAAGGGGCGATTCAATTTGAAATAAAGAACTACGGAACTAAAACTTCAACTAATTGGACCTACGAAATTACTCTTCCTAATGGTGAACTATATACTTCACCAGAACAAGCGCCACTAAAACCAAATGAACGAGCATTGATTACAGTTGGCTTCCCCACTATTGATAAGTCTACCCATAACTTCAAAGTGACAGTGACTGAAAAAACTGATAAAAATTTGACTAATAATCAATTTACTAAAGTAGCGACTTTTCTTAAGTAACTAAAACAAAAAGACGCGCAGCCGATAGGCTGCGCGTCTTTTTTTGTTTTGGCTATATATCCAAATTAGCAGTCGAAGCGTTATTTTGAATAAATGACTTTCGACTGGAAACGTCTGTTCCCATCAAAATATCGAAGACACGATCAGCGTTCTGTGCATCTTCAATATGCACTTGCTTCAAGATTCGATTTTCAATCTTCATAGTAGTTTCAGACAATTCTTCGGCGTTCATTTCTCCCAGACCCTTGTAGCGCTGGATTCTAGCTTTACCAGTCTTTTTAGTTGTAGCTTCCTCACCCTCTTCCACCTCTTCTTCACCCCCCTCTCCTTCCACAACCTCTTCATTTACTTCCTCACCCATATCTTTCAAAATTGCGAACTTCTCCTCATCGGTAAAAGCGTAGCGGACATCTTTACCTTTTTGAATTTTATACAGTGGTGGTTGAGCAATATAGATAAAGCCTCCATCAATTAGTGGTCGGAAATAACGGAAGAATAATGTTAGCAACAAAGTTCTAATGTGTGCGCCATCAACGTCAGCATCAGTAGCAATAATAACTTTGTGATAACGCAATTTTGAAATATCAAACACATCACCAATCGCGGTACCGAGAGCAATCACGAGATTTTTGATTTGCTCTGAAGCCAACATCTTATCAATCCGAGCGCGTTCAACGTTGAGAATTTTACCTCTAAGCGGAAGAATCGCTTGTGTCCTTCTATCTCGTCCCATCTTAGCTGAACCACCAGCCGAGTCTCCCTCTACAATAAATAGCTCTGAGTCTTCCGCTCGCTTACTTTGGCAATCGGCCAATTTACCAGGTAGAGACATTCCTTCTAGAGCTCCCTTTCGTAACACACTATCCTTAGCGGCTTTAGCGGCCTTTCGAGCTTTAACGGCGATAATAACTTTGTTAATAATCGCTTTAGCATCATCTGGATTTTCTTCTAAGAAAGAGTTGAAAGCATCACTAAACACCGTCTCGGTCGCACCTCTCGCTTCCACTGAACCAAGCTTGGCTTTAGTCTGGCCCTCAAACTGAATTTCCGGCATCTTGACTGACACCACCGCTGTAATTCCTTCCAACACATCGTCACCAGTAAAACCAGCGTCTTTGTCTTTAACGGAAAAGAAATTATTTTTCTTTGCGTAGTTATTAAGAGTTCGAGTTAAGGCCGTCTTAAACCCAGTAATGTGAGTTCCGTGTTCTGGGTTATAGATATTGTTAGCAAAGGCTGAAATACGCGGAGAAATATCATCAACATATTGAAGAGCTACTTCTACTGTCATCACTTCCTTACTGACATCATTTTTTTCTACGTAGAAAATATTTTTATGAACTGGTTTTTGATAGGTGTTATTAAAAGCCACCAAAGAGCGCAGACCGCCTTCAAAGTAAAAAGTTTGTTGTGGTACCTGTAAGTGTTCATCAGCCAGATATTGCTTGCCTCTGATATCAAGCTTCTTTTGTACTTCTTCACTGAGTTCGCGAGCATCAATCACCGTCAGTTTCATCGCTCTCACCAAATAAGCTTGTTGTCGTAAATGACCCACAATTCGCTTATAGTCGTATTTAATTTCTTTAAAGATTTCAATATCAGCTTTGAAGGTAATAATTGTCCCTTGTAGTTTTGAGGCTCCAACTTTTTTAACTTTTCCTTTAGGCTTACCAATGTTGTACTCCTGAATGAAATAACCACCATCACGATGAACCTCTGCAATCAAATGTTCGGATAAAGCGTTTACTACTGACACACCCACTCCGTGCAGACCGCCCGAGACTTTGTAACCAGAATCTTCACCACCAAATTTTCCTCCCGCATGAAGCACAGTCAAAATTGTTTCCAAAGCTGAAACTTTTGATTGCTTATGCATATCAACCGGAATACCGCGACCATTATCAACCACTCGAATATAGTTGTCTGGCAACAGTGTTACTTCTACTTGATTAGCAAAGCCACCCATCGCCTCGTCGCGTGAGTTATCAAAAACCTCCCAAATAAGGTGGTGTAACCCATCTGGTCCAGTCGTACCGATATACATACCAGGACGTTTCCGCACCGGATCTAACCCCTCAAGCACTGAGATGGAAGAAGCGTCGTAATTTTTTTCTTTAGCGTCTTTCTTGGCTGGTTTTTTCTCTGGCATGAGTACAGTAAATAATCAATAAATAAGCTTTATTATAGCAATAATTGCCCAGTAATGAAACTTAGTTTTACTATGTATTTATGTCCCAATTTGCCCACTTTGGGCTCAAAATAGCTATTTGAAGGACTATCTCACTTCTACGACAAAATATGACAGATTCTGGAAAAGGACCAGAATCATGTCTATATTTTCCTGTTAAAGTTCGATATAGTCAGCTACGCTTCCTTATCTCACTTCCCAACCTTTTTGGGCGGCTACTTGATAAAGATTATCCATCACAG
>CAZWXM010000003.1:0-2049 GCA_964637855.1 uncultured Candidatus Saccharibacteria bacterium
AAACGCATGTTGTAAGTTCCATCTGCTACCGCTAAACCAGTACTGTCAGTTAACTTTCCTTGGTAATTGATAGTCGGAGTTGGTTGCGCATAGGCCATTAACGCTGACACAAAAATAACTAAACCTAGTGTTAGGCTTAAAAATATTTTAGTTGTCAGACGATTAAATAACATAGCTAAATATTTTGTTTGGGCACAGGAACCCTAACGAAAGGAATTTCCTGACCAACTAAATTTCCTTCACCATCGACTCTAACCACCCGCTCTGTTCCATCAGACATTTTTTTTACAATCACCAGGTCTGAGAAAATCTCTTCTGTATCTAAAGTGGTACCGCTAGGTAAAAGAAGAATTCCGTTATTGACATCACCGAGTGATTTTACTGCTTGAGTCGCTAGACCGACTTCTTCATTTTCAATTTGAACAGTTTGCGGTTCAGCCACTTTAATTTCTAAATCCGGATTAACTATCTCTGAACTATTAAAAGTATTGGCGAGTTGAGCCTGCTGCGGATTGGTCAGTGAAGTAACTTCATGGATGGCATAACCGCCAGTTAAACCGAATCCAAGAACTAACGCGGCAGTCACTAAAGCACGCTGGTGTAGTGAAGCCTCTTTCTTGTCATGTAAGGAATTTTGCTTTTCGACGGCATCACGAATTTGACGCTCTCGCTTCCGCTCTTCACTCAGCTGACTCTTGCGCACATCTTGCTCTAAGGCTGAGAGACTCTCGTATAATTTTAAAGAGTCAATATCGACAAACCACTGACCAGCAATTGTGCTGGCGACGATTTTTTCTTCACGGGCCAAGCGAGTGATGTAGTCTCTGGAGTAAGAAACGAAGTTAGTCGCTTCCTTTACTGGATGCAAAATTTTTCCATCTATTTCAATAGCGTTCGACATATCGGTTTAACTTTAATTATAAAGCCAAAACGTAAGAATCACTTATCAAAAGTGTGTATAAGATTTTAATATTTATAAATCTAAAATTTTAGCTAAATTAGCAAAATCAAAAACTAAACCAGAATCAAAACGTAAACCTGAAACGTAGACATCCGAGCTCAAAGACCAGAAAACCAAAGTCAGTGCAATCGCAATAAAAGTGGTAATGAGTGGTAGGAATCTAAAAATAAAAGAAGTTGATTCAACTGACTGCGGTAAAACTGCTTTTGGGGTAAATTTATGCTTAGTGATGTCGTTATTAATTGCCAGTGGCTTTGATAACTCAGCAATTGGGATAGTCCGGTCTTTTTTTAACTCGGATAACATAGCTCCCTGAGTCACCTTTTTGGTTTTAATAATTGCTACTTTCTCGTTACCAGTAACTTTGAGCTTGAGTTCTGGCTCATTATCACTTTTATCCGTTATGGCTTTGTTTTCTAAGGTATTTTGCTCACCAGCAACTGGTTCTGAAATTGCTTCCAGCTCAATTTCTGGATAATCTTCAATTACCAACTTTCCAGTTAAAGATACTTCAGGTAAATCTTCCGCTATAAAAGAAACGGCTTTCTGATTATCTTTAAAAATCCTAAGTCTAGTAGCATTTGCTGGCTCAATTGGGATTAATCTCGGCCTAGGTAAGAATCTTTTAGTCAGATTGGGCAATAAGGACTCCTCATCTAAATCGTAGGAAACGTGAAGCTTCTTTGTTCTGGATGCATTGTTCTCGGGAGATAATAGTTGAGCCGCCTTAGCTGTGAGTACTGGTGGAACCATCTTCCGTACTGTCTTTATTTCAATAGCTATTTCTGGTTTATTCTTAGCTACAACTTTTAGTTTGTTTTTCTTTACGGAACGATATTTATTAATAGAGTCGATACTAACAAACCAGGTCCTACCAATTAAGCGTGCGTCAATTTTTCTTGATCGACAGAGTTGGCCAATATAGTCAGAGGTATAACGAAATTGCTTAGCAGCCACTGATGCTTTAACATACTCAATCCCGTCAAAAACTATGGTGTCCATTTACTCAATATTTTATCAGACAAAACAAAAATACACTCTGCGTGAGAGTGTATTACTGCTGGTCTAGCCGAGATAATATTATTTTA
>CAZWXM010000003.1:2149-31616 GCA_964637855.1 uncultured Candidatus Saccharibacteria bacterium
TTAATACTTCTGGGTTCGCGGCTCCCCTAGTTTGCTTCATCGCTTGTCCTAATAAAAACTTGAGCGACGCTTCCTTACCAGATTTGTATTCAGCTACAACTGATGGATTCTCAGAAATAATTTGCTGGATTATTGGTAGTAAAGCAGCTTCATCGGATACCTGCAGAAGGCCTCTATCTTCCGCTATAGCCATCGGACTCACATCAGAGTTAAATAACTCAACTAAAATATCCTTAGCGACTCTAGAGCCAATTTTACCATCAGCCAACATATTCATTAGCTCAATAAAATGGCCGACCTTTAGTGTCGACAATGACACTGGTGAGTCTGCAACAAAAATAATTGCCGTCACATCGGAATTTAAATAATTACCAGCTAGTTTTATTACTTCCGGAGTTAGTGAGGGATTCTCAACTACTTCACTGAAGAACTTATCTAGCTCTTCATTTGAAATAATGTTCTCAATTACTAAACTCGTTAATCCGAGATTATCGTATTTAATCCTTTTTTCATTGGGTAAAACTGGCATTTTCTCGGCTAGAACAGATTTATTAAAGGCAGCATGTTCCGTTATATTTATCTTAGGAATATCTGGATCTGGAAAGTATCGGTAGTCTTTGGCTGTCTCCTTTGAACGTTGAGTGAAAGTTTTATTATTATTCTCATCCCAACCTCTAGTTTCTTGTGCGACTGAATTGCCAGCTTCTAGAAGCTCAATTTGTCTTTTGATTTCGTAGTCGATAGCGGCCTCAACTGACTTAAATGAGTTCAGGTTTTTTACTTCAACTTTAGTACCTAATTTTGTCGAATCCTTACTGACAGAAATGTTAGCCTCTACCCGCATTTCCCCTTTTTCCATGTTGGCTTTTGAGATTCCTAAGGTTCTTAATAGGAGTTGTAATTCTCTGGCGAAAGCACCGGCGGTCGCAGCGTCATGAATAACTGGTTCAGTAACTAGTTCCATTAGTGGTACTCCGGCCCGATTAAAATCGACCAGACTTTCCTCCCCTTTATCATGCTGACTTCTGGCAGTGTCTTCTTCAAGATGAACTCGAGTCAACTCAACTCCTTTTAATTCTCCCGCTGTCAAAAACGGAAAAGCATACTGACTTATCTGATAAGCTTTTGGGATGTCGGGATAGAAATAATTTTTTCTATCAAACTCTGAATATTTTGCCGCTGTCGCATTTACGGCTTGACCAAAAAGTAAGACCATCTCAATCGCCTTCTCATTTGGTACCGGTAAGCTACCAGGGTGAGCCATACAAACCGGACAAATATTTGCATTGGGTTCACTACCGTGAGGTTCGTTAGTACAACCACAAAACATTTTACTTTTTGTATTAAGTTCAGCGTGTACTTCTAAACCAATGGTCGGAATATATGACATGTTTTATAAAAATTACAAATTTTAATTACCTCCTATTGTACTTTTACCAACCAGTAGATACAAGTTTTTACAAAAACTACTCCCCTCTTAAGTGTTTTATTAGTGCGTCACTGAGAGTTTTATAAGATTCTGAGTCATCATTTGAAATAACAAAGACACGATTCTCATTTTTGGCAAGGTCTTTTATTACACTGTCAATAAAGTCTTGTTTTACAAGGTCTTTTTTAGTTAAAATAATCCATTCTTCCTTGTCTGAGAGTCCTTCCCCGTACTGAGATAGCTCATCACGAATGGTATAATATTCAGAAACTGGGTCTTCATGCTCTAACGATACTAGGTGTAGTATCATTTTTGTTCGAGAGACGTGACGCAAAAACTTGTGTCCCAGCCCTTTCCCTTCAGCAGCACCCTCTATCAACCCAGGAATGTCGGCAATTGCATAACCATAGAAGTCCCCAAGATGAGGCTCAAGCGTAGTAAAAGGATATGCGCCAATTCGAGACTGAGCATTGGTCACACTATTAAGTAGAGTCGACTTACCGGCATTTGGAAGTCCCACTAACCCAACGTCAACCATTAGTGATACCTCGATTAAAAAGTTCCCCTCTTCTCCATTTTTTCCATTAGTAAATTCTTCTGGAGCACGATTGGTAGCCGATTTAAAATATTCATTACCCAACCCACCACCACCACCTTTTAGTATCTTTTCTGTTTGACCAACTTCAGTTAATTCAAAAGTTCTATTTCTACCTAAGTCCGTTACCTTTGAACCAACTGGTATTTCAATATAAAAATCCCCGCCGTTTTTACCAGCCTTGCTCTTGCCACTTCCTGGCTCGCCCTTTACAGATTCAAACGATTTCTTACCGGTATAGTCAGAGAGTTTGTTTAGATCCTTTACTGCTTTTACATAAATATCCCCGCCGTTACCGCCGTTACCGCCGTCTGGCCCAGCATTAGGTCTAAATTTATCGTGAGCCCAATGAATAACACCGTTTCCACCGTTACCTGCTTTAGCGTAAATTGTTAATTCATCTACGAACATACTGTTTGTTTTAGCCCAGAACACTACCGCACAAAGGCGGAATATGCAATTTAATCCCTAATTTCTCTATATTCTACAGTCTTTCTTGAGTCGTCACTTTTAAGCCATTGATTACCAATCGTACTAATAATACTCATTAAAATAGAACCGATTAAAGCGGTAAAGAAACCATCGACTCTAAAGCCATCAATAAACGAAGCCGCAAACAGGAATAGCAATCCGTTTAAAACTAGGGCAAACAGACCAAGCGTAAGGATAGTAATCGGTAAGGTTAGAATTAATAAAATTGGTCTGATAAACACATTTAAAATACCGAGGACGAGAGCGGCTATTAAAGCGGTGTAAAAATCGTCCACTACTATCCCAGGAATAAACTTGGAAATAAGGATGAGTCCCAGTGCGTTAAAAGTCAGTCTTAAGATTAATGTCATAATTTATTTATTGTAACTTTTTATATCCTAAACACAACAAAAAAACCGCCGAAGCGGTTTTTAGATTTATTTAACGATTGTCCAACCTTCTGCTAGTAGCGCTTCGGCTTTCTTATATTTTAATTCTTTCGTTTCTTCCCCGTTGGTGATAGTCACTAGGTCATTGCGTCCGTAACTATTTTCTTTAACCAGCGGATGGCTTTTGGCTGATTTTGAATCCTCAGTCGTACCGGCTGCCGCTTGCGCTACTTCGGCTTCATGCTTTCTATCGGCCTCCTCTTTAACTACAACTTGTGGTTGAATCTTTGGTAACACTTCAGAGAGTCTAATATACAAGGCTGCCTGCATTTCTTTAAATAATCGGTTACCTTCTTTACGGTACTCTATCAATGGGTCACGTTGTCCATAAGCCCGTAAAGTCACGCTGGAGCGCGTATAGTTCATAACCTCAAGGTGCTCTACCCAAAGCATATCAATCATTTGTAGAGTCAATCTTCTAAAGATATCTTTAAAGACTTCTGCTCCAAACTCATTACTTTTAGCTTCAACCGTACTTTGCGTATCAGGAAATTCAGCCTGCAACTCGAGCATCACTCGAGCGACTTCTTCATTGTCGGCCAGTAATAATTTCTTTCGTTGCGCGTACACCACTTGTCTTTGTTTATTCAAAACATCATCGTAGGCCAAAACTTGCTTACGGGCATCAAAGTGGAAGCCTTCAATCTTAGTTTGAGCACTTTCTAAAGTTTTGGAAATGATACCCATTTCAATTGGCTGATCTTCAGGAATCTTAAATGTCCCCATCAAATTCTTAACTCGTTCGCCACCAAAAACCCGCATGAGCGAATCATCCATCGAAACGAAAAATTGCGTTTCTCCATTGTCGCCTTGTCGTCCGGCTCGTCCTCGTAACTGATTATCAATTCGTCTTGCTTCGTGCCGTTCAGTTCCTAATACGAATAATCCTCCAAGTTGTTTTATTTCTTCAGCTTCTTCAAGAGTAGCATCAGGCCCACCCAACTTAATATCAACTCCGCGACCAGCCATGTTGGTAGCTAAAGTAACAGCGCCTTTACGACCGGCCGCAGCCACGATTTCTCCCTCATGCTCATGATTCTTCGCATTTAACATCACATGATTAACCTTGGCGGCATTTAGAGCCTCTCCAAGCCTTTCATTTGATTCAATCGAAGCGGTACCAATCAAAATCGGCTGTCCGGTCTCGTGCACGGCTTTTACCTTTTCAATGATAGCTTTAAATTTACCTTTTTCACTTTGGAAAATTAAATCGTTATTATCAATTCTTTTTGATTCTTTATTAGTTGGCACCGGAATAACCTCTAGGTTGTAGACTGTAAAAAATTCTTCTTGTGAAGTCAGGGCGGTACCAGTCATACCAGACAACTTTTCGTACATCCGGAAAAAGTTTTGGTAGGTAATTGAAGCAAAAGTTTTTGATTCTTTTTGAATCGTCACTCCTTCTTTAGCTTCAACCGCTTGGTGCAAACCTTCTGACCAGCGACGACCAGGTTGGAGTCGGCCAGTAAACTCATCAACAATTACCACCTCACCATCACGTACTACGTATTCTTTATTTTTTGTAAATAAAGCTTTAGCGCGAACCGCTGTCTCTAAATGGTGAACATACCTAATTCCCTTTTCCGTATAAATATTTTCTATCTTTAGTAATTTCTGAGCCGCCTCAATTCCAGCGTCATTTAAAGTAGCGCTTTTTAGTTTTTCATCAACAGCAAAATGTTCGCCCTCATTAAGCTGTGCAGCAATCGCGGCAAAGGTTGGATACAAATTTTCTGTATCGGTCGCTGGAGCAGAAATAATAAGTGGAGTTCTAGCTTCATCAATTAAAATGGAGTCAATCTCATCAACAATAGCGTAAGCATGGTGGGGCTGGCGCAGACGACTAGCTTCGTACTCAATGTTGTCACGCAAGTAATCAAACCCAAACTCACTGTTTGTACCGTAAGTAATATCAGCCGCATAAGCTTCTTGTCTAGTACAAGGACGCAAAAAATCATAAACGATTTTAAATGAACCATGTTCATCTCGCTCATCATCTTTTTCTATATGACCAGCATCATATAAATATGAAGACTCGTGATTGATGATACCGACTGATAATCCTAAATTAGAAAAAATTTGTCCCATCCACACCGCGTCACGCCGGGCCAAGTAATCATTAACGGTAACAACATGAACGCCTTTACCAGTCAGAGCATTCAAGGTCGCTGGTAGAGTAGCTACCAAAGTCTTACCTTCTCCAGTTCGCATTTCAGTAATCTTGCCACGATGCAAAATAATTCCTCCAATTAATTGGACGTCATAGGGACGCATTTGCAAAGTCCGCTTGGCTGTCTCTCGCACTAAAGCAAAAACTTCCGGCAAAAGCTTATCTAAAGATTCACCAGCTTGGACCTGTCGTTTATATTCAAAAATCTTAGCTTTTATCTCTTCGTCGGTAAGAGCTGCTACAGTGGCCTCCTGCTCATTAATAATTGAGACTAGGGGCTTAATCTCCTTGAGTTCCTTTTCGTAATTAGGACTGAAAAATCTATCTAAAAATGACATATTGGGCGTAGTATATACGTATTCAGAACAAAAAACAAAATCGCCCCGAGGGGCGATTATGTCAAAAGTTTTACGCGAAGTATTCTTACTTCATCTACTTTTATTACTTTTTTTTCTTTGGGGCTGCCTTCTTCTTTGGAGCTGCCTTCTTAGTAGCCTTCTTTACTACTTTCTTTGCAACTTTCTTTACAACCTTCTTCTTTGGAGCTGCCTTCTTAGTAGCCTTCTTTACTACTTTCTTTGCAACTTTCTTTTTTGCTGCTGCCATATTATTTTATTGAAAATATAGATTGAATAAATATCGACCGCAACACCTTCTCTATTTCAAAGAACAGACGGGGAGAAGATTTTTGCTTACATATATTATCGCGCGTTATTCGCACAAGCACAATTCATTTTTAAATTTTTTTTTGTGGATAAACTTTTTTAAATATTTCTTACTTCTTGTTCAATTAAAATATTTATTTTTTTTTCAACTTCATTTATTACAAAAGAAACAAATTTTTTTATTTCTTTAGCGGAAGAATTTTTTTCATTCACTAAAACTAGCGCTTGATTTTTATAAAGACAAACTCCGTTTTTACAATAACCTCTAAGCTGACAAATATTATCTAGAGCCCAACCCAAAGAAATTTTTACTTGGCCATCATCCATAATATAGCCTGGTAAATCAGGGTATTTTGCTTGTAGCTGTTTAAATTTTTTAGCACTTATAATTGGGTTTTTAAAAAATGATCCGGCCGTCCCCACCATTTTCCAATCGGGAAATTTTTGCGCTCTAATTTTAATTACTTTATTTCGAATTTGAATAGGAGTTAAATTGGTTTTAGATTTTAAAATTTTTAATTCTCCGTAATCAAGTTTTGGATTTATTTTTTTTGAAAGTTTAAAAACTACTGCAACAATTATCCACTCCATTCCTAATTTAGTTTTAAAAAAAGAATCACGATAATTAAATTTACATTCATTTTTTGAAAAAACTTTTTTTTCTTGCGTAAAAATATTTATCGCTTTTACTTCTACAATTAGTGACGAAACTTCAACTCCATAAGCACCCACATTTTGTACTGGTGTTGCACCCACTGTACCGGGAATTGAACTTAGATTTTCTAGACCCCAATAACCAAGTCGCGCTGTCTTACTAACTACAACATCTAGAATTTCGCCGGCACCACAACTTAAAGAAACGGCACTACCCTTTTCTTTATAACTTAAACCAGTAATTTTATTTTTAATTACTAAACCGCGATAACCTTCATCACTAGCCAGAATATTTGAACCGCCACCAATTACCAGAACTTTAAGTTTTTTTGATTTAGCAAAAGTTAAAGCCGCTTTTAAATCTAATTCGGTTTTAACTACGACAAAATAATCAGCAACACCACCGGCTTTTAGGGTGGTGTGCTGGCTGAGACTTACATTTTGCTCAATCTTTATCATGGTTTATTGACAAGGAGTCTGTGGATCGATACCAGTTTCAATATTATTTATGATACAAGTGGCAGTAGGGGCAAAACCAGGTACTGCAACCTTAGACTTTTCTAAAGTCTCAACCGCTTTATCATTTAGACCCATTTGATAATACAGGAAGGATAAGCTGGCCCAGTTTTGAGCAAGTTTGGCTGCTTCGGGGATAGCGTTAACTCGGTACTCAAATAATTCAACCATGAATTCTTTTTGTTCAACTTGGTTAGCCGCTCCGAGGAGGAAATCGCTTTGCGCAAATCTTGCTTTGGCCTCCTCACTATCCATTAGAGCCATCGCGGCTTCTGGTTCGTTAACATAGAACAGTGAAGCGGCATAGTACTCCCTAGCTTCTAGATTATTTTTATCTAATTCAAAAGCCGTTTGCATAAAATCTTTAGTCGTTTGGTAATCTCCTTGAGTCAAAGCAATGAAGCCTTGCTGAATTACAATCGAAGCCTTATTTGGAGATAAGCTTCTAGCTAAAGCCATATGCTTAGTCGCCAAATCTAAATTTCCTGTGGCCCGATAATAAGTACCGATGAAAACCTCCACTCTAGCATCGCCTGGTTTTTCACTGGCTAAGCGATTTAATTGCTCTACTGCTACCTTTGCAAAATTATCCTTAACCTCCTGCGGTACAGTTTTATCACCAAGCATATTCATTGCTTGTTGTGATACTTGTTCAGTAATTTCTTGATGAGCGAAAGAGTCTCGATTGATAGCTTGCTCAAAGAGGGCTAACCGCTGACTTGGATCTTGAGCTCGAAAAGCTTGAATAATATCTGAAGCCGCCGCCATACCAGGAGCGTGCCAGAAATAAATAGTGCTAACTAACAATACCGCCATCACTGGTGCTACAAATTGGGTCACTATTGCCTTATCAAGTTTAAAGTTTTCAACAGCTTTTGGCATAAAACCAACTCGAGAATTAATTAAACCTAAAATAATCGCGAAGAAAATGTAGCTGACGATGTTATCAAACACCACTAAGTTGTGAGTGAAGTACCCCGCTAAAATACCCAACAGTACTCCTCGTTCCATGACATCAAAAGTTTCATCGTCATTATTTAAGATTGGTCTAACCAATAGATAATAAATACAAACACCAAAGATGCTGAGATAGGCCAACAAACCTAAGAAACCACCAGTGACCAACCAATCCATGATTATGTTGTGAGAACGGTCAAACCATTGCTCTTGAGCATAAAGACGAGAGTCATACTTCTCATTAAACACGTAATTAAAATTACTTTGACCGTAACCTAGTAAGGGTTTTTCTTTAACACCATCCCAAGCCATTCCCCAAATAATGCCGCGAATTCTTAAGTCGTCTAAGGAAATATTGGCAATTCGAGCTAGGTTAGGGCTACTTTGAATCACAGCCGTATCTTTAAACTTAACAAAAACACCCACTGCTAAAATTAAAATAGCAAAAGCTCCAATGGTGTATTTACGATATTCTTTAAATTGTTTACCAAAAAAACCAATATAAGCCGCCATCACAATCACCCCAACCGCTAAACCAATCGCCGTACCACGAGTACCAGTTTCGATTAATACGTAGGTGAACATAGCAATCAAAATCCCGTAAGCGGTTTTTTGAACTGGAGAATGTTTGGTTTCAACAAATAACCAAAAGGCGATAAAGATGTGAAAGAGCATATAGACAGCCATATAAGCGGCGTTACCAAGCGTACTGTCAATTCTAGTAGCATTGAAACCTTCGATTTGTCCAGAAAATTGTGCCAAGCCATAGAGAGCCACGAAGAAAGCGACCAGCAAAGAAGTATTAAGAAGATATTTCCATTGTTGCTTAGTCTGCAACATAGCACTTAACACCAACATATATAAGAAGGTGTGCACCAGTGAGACATACCCATCCATCCGTTCAAAATTACTCCAGAAGCTGGCAGTTTTATTTTCACCAAACCAGTCAGCCAAAAACATCACTATTAATAAAGCCCCGAAACTAGTAACAATTCCGGAGACTTTGGGACGATACTTAACTTCATAAAAGGCCAAAACTACCCAGGCAGCAAAAACAATATCGACAATAATTCTAAAGCCAAAGTTTTTCCCTGTGATATAAGGGAAGAAGTAATCATTAGCTACATACAACGTTAGAAATGGTACCGCAAACAAACCAGCGTAGACCACATATTTCATAATATCTTTCATATGCGTGCCAATATAACATATTTCACTCGGCCAAATACTCTAGACGAAACCTAAAACAGTGACCAAGCGTAGTCATCGACAGCTGCTGTTATTAGCTTAAAAAGTAAAAAATAGCAGTAAATCCGCCACTTTTTACCCCCTCACCCTGTTATACTTAACAAATCATATGAAGAAATTAGCAATTCACTGGCTACGTAAAAGTGAGCGATATACCAAAACAGACATGGTCTATCTAGTCGGTCAAAGTGGCTGGCTACTTTTTGGTCAAGGAGCAATTTTTGTAAGTTCGCTTCTTTTGGCCTGGGTTTTTGCTAACTATGTTTCTCCTTCAGATTACGGTCTCTATAAATACGTATTATCTATCGCGACCTTGGCCACCATCACTTCATTGACTGGTTTTGGAGTAGCTATTGCCCGCACAGCCGCTCAGGGCCACGATATTTATTTAAATAAATTATTAAAGATACAAGTCAGGTTTGGTAGTTTGGGAATGATGGCACTTTTTACAATGGCCGGTTATTATTTTTATCGCGATAATACACTTTTAGCTTCACTTTTTGCAGTAACCGCTATTTGGGTACCGTTCTATGAATCACTGGCTGACTATCAGTTTTTACTACAAGGGAAAAAGGATTTTAAAACTCAAACTTTTTTACGCATCATACAAAGACTCTTACTTTCGGTCGCCTTAATTGCCGTAATTTTTTCTACAGAAAATATTATTTTTATTACCTTTGCCTATTTTGCCATTTTGACTATCACGCAATATTTAGTCTATCTCTATACGACCCACAAACATCCAATTATTGATGACAGTCAAACGCCTTACGAAAAAATTATTACTTATGGAAAAAGATTATCTTTGCAAAATATTTTTTATATTGGCGCTGGGCAACTAGATAAAATCTTGATGTTTAAATTTCTCGGACCAACTCAACTAGCTATCTACTTTTTTGCCATTGCCATTCCCAACGAAATTCAAGGGATTTTGGGAAACATCAATGCTGTAGCTTTCCCTAAACTAGTAGATAAGATATCGCCAGAATTTAAGTGGGCACTGCTAAAAAAAATCTCTGTCTTTACAGCCCTGTTGGCAATTCCCGCCCTTGCCTATATTTTAATGGCACCTTATTTATTTGAGTGGCTCTTCCCCGTTTATCTTGATTCAGTTTTTATTTCTCAGCTTTATATAGGAACTATTATTTTTATACCGGCTAGTCTTTTTTGGCATTACTTTTATGCTGTAGAAAACCAAAAAGCGCTTTGGTACGGAACCTTTATCGGTCCATCTACACTAATAATTGGTATTATTATTTTTGTACCAATCTATGGCTTACTGGGTGCAGTTTTGGCGACTTACTTACGCGCGATAGTTGATTTTTTAATCGGAATTTACTTTTTCTTTAAGAAATAAAGTTAGAGTTTTTAAGAGCTAAATCAAAGAACTGTCCTGTGTCCCAGGCGGTATATCCGGCAATAGTTAAATCGTATACCATCACTTTTGAAGTTGGACCAAGTGAAGTCAAAATCAAGGTCTCATTTTTTGGTAGAGTGACCAGCTTCTGCATAACTTGTTCCATTATTTCTTCATATCTATCCCAAGCGTCACTACTTGGCGCCTCGATATACTGCGTTGTTATTCCAAACTGCTGATTATTAAAACGGTTGGTATTACTGGCTACGACAATTAAATGTTTGCCTTTTAGATATTGCACTAGTGCGTCATAAGGAATATGGGTGTTGTACCGCTCTTGAAATGACAACGCACTACCGTAGGTTTGACCTTGGTGAATATAATCCTTCAAAAAAATTTTGCTGTGTGTCCAAAAGTGATATTGCTCAGCAATACCACTTTTCGCAAACTCAGCTTTTGTTTTCAAAATAAATTCTGGATTAAAACAGACCAAAAGATTTGGATTATTTGAGGCTAACACTTCTTTCAATCGCTTAGCCAACGCCGGATCGTATGTTTGTCGCCAATTATTAAAGTACAGTCCAATACCAAGTAACAAGTCAAACACATCATCTCCAAACCGAACGATTGACTTATGATTCTGTAGAATTTCATTGATAGTCTCTTGATAATTTAAGAAGTCCATCTCTTTATAGAGTGGTATATAAGAGTCAGCAACATGGTTGTAATACAGATACTTACGAAAAAATGGAATGACTGCCAATGGGTGGTCTCTAAATTTTTTAAGTCGATTACTCCAAATAGTAAGTTGTTGCATCATGATTTTAGTATACTATTAAGCTTGTAATGAAACCAAACTTCTGCGTTATTACCACCACCTACCAGCGACCTGAGGCTATTTTGAGATGTATAGCAAGCGTAGAAACGCAAAGCTATCAAGCCTGGCAACATATCGTCGTAATCGACGATATAGTTTCAGACTACGAACCACTTCGCTCACTGGCTCACTCTGCGACTCACCTGACACTTATTAATAATCCGCAAAATCTAGGTAAAAACGCTTCAGTCAATCGCGCTTTTGAATACCTAAACCAGCAGGCCTTTACCGGCTATGTGGTTTTTCTTGATGACGATGATTGGCTTGCGGCCGATTGCTTGGCTGATTTTGCAGATAGATTACACAAAACGCCCTATCCCTGGCTTGTTTCAGAACGAGTTGAAGCTAATACAAAAAAGTCCTTCACTACTAACCACACAAAGGGGGATGTGATTTCTTATCAATATCATTGTCTAATAAAAAAAGATTTTATCGGTGACGCTACTCACTGTATTGATTTTGCTTCTACCAAAAATATCTCCTTTCCACTTTCCATTAAAAACGCTGAGGAGTGGCTATACTTTGCGCACGTCTCTACCATTCATCCTCGCTTTATCTATATCCCAAAAGCTGGCACCTGGTCAGAAGGTTACGCTTCTGCTGGCCTTACTGACCTTTATCATCAAAATCAAGAGCGAACTAAAAATGCAATTCCCTTGCTTAAAGAGACTTTACAAAGACACATCTTCTCACCACTTATTCTTAGCTACGTTTTTCTGCGTCTGATACGCTCATTCTTCTAGTTCTATTGTGGAGTAACAACATCTTTGGGCACAGCCGTATCTGGAAAGAAACCAGTCCATAATGCTCGCAAAACCAACAACGCTCGCTTGAAGTACGCTTTGCTCGGACCCCACTTAATTAAACCGATAATACAAAGACCTACATACCACACCACCACATTTAAACTAAGGACGAATGATGATTGTTCACTGTGCCGTTTTGAAATACGTACTGCATTACGCATACGATAATAAACCTTATAAGCTGGGGTATTAGGATTAAACAAACCAAAAATATGATCACCGTAATTAGGGAAAGTCATATCGATATCGTGAATAATTGGACGTGCACAAGCATACGACTGATAGCCTAAGCGACGGATTCTCCAAGCATAATCCAAATCTTCACCATAAATAAACATACTGGCATCTGGTACCTCGACAGTCCTTACTACCTCTATTGGTAGAAAAGTTCCGCCAGTCACAAAAGCTTCAGTTGGAACTATCGGAATAAAAGGATGATCTGTTCGTGGTTTTTTACCCAAGAGTAAATTTAGGGCATTTACTAATTTACGAAAACTAAAAACTTCAAACAAAGTTCCGCGCGGTGGAGCATCTTGCAGTGGACGGGTAGTAAATATATCCTTATTACCTGGTACATCGACTCGATTTCCTACCAAAATAACTTTGCGATTTCCGAGCAAACGCAAATTGTCTAGAAAATGAGCGATAGCACCTTCTTCTGGTACAGAGTCGTCATCAAGCACAAAAACAAAATCACAGTCAGTCTCCCGAGCATAAGTAAGACCTTTACTAATCGCGCCAGAATAACCAATATTTTTTTCTTGTCGCAAGACAGTCACCCGTTCTTTAAAAGTAGCAGCATATTCATCCATCAATACCGCATCGTGACACCCGTTGTCGACAATTACAAAAGTTTTCACCTGTTCATCAGAAAGACAGGCTTCAGCTACCTGCTTCAAAAAAGGCCAGCGAGAGCCATAAACTACGGTCACTATAGTAACTTTGGCAGTATTCATAATATGCTTGCGTTTGTGGGCATAATACCATACATTTAAACCATTGTTTTAAACATTATTTATATGCTAGAAGACGAAAAAATCTTTATTACCGGTGGAGCAGGTTACCTTGGTAGTAATCTAGTAAAACGCTATTATCACAATAACGAAATAACTATTTTCAGTCGTGATGAAGCTAAGCATTATTATCTTAAAAAAGAATTTCCTAAGATTAAATGTATTATTGGCGACATTAGAAATGAACGCTTACTCATTGAAGCCTCTCGCAATCACACGATTGGTATTTTTGCTGCCTCTCTCAAGCAAATTGAAGCAGTGGACCAAAACGTAGAAGAGTCGCTCCAAGTCATCGTACACGGCGCTCTCAACTCTCGCCGAGCAGCGCTGGAAAATAAAATGAAAGCGGCAACTTTTATATCAACTGATAAAAGTCGAGGAGCGACCACCATTTACGGGGCCATGAAGTATGTAGCCGGTGAAGCCTTTGTGATTAATGCTGAAGAAACCGAAACAAGACTTACTTCTGTAATCTATGGAAACGTACTAAACTCAACCGGATCAATCATTCCCCTAATTTGGGATTCTATTAAAAAAGGCTATGAACTTACCCTCTACGGCGAAGAAATGACGAGATTTATGATTGATATTGAAGAAGCTGTCGACACTATTGAATACGCCCTTAAAAAAGATGGATTTAATGTTATACCTAATTTAAAATCTTTCCGTATTAAAGATCTTTTTGAGATTTTTGAACAAGAGTATCGACTAAAATGGAAAATCGGTACTCCCCGTATTTCTGAAAAATATCATGAACAAATGATTTCTCCCTACGAAAAAGAACGTGTGACTTACGACAAAGAAAATAATATGTTTCTTCTACACAATAAGAATGTGTACAATGAAGGTATTCTTTCCAACAATGGTCTTAGTTCAGAAGAATGTGTAGTTACTAAAGAAGAGCTTCATCAACTACTCAAATCATATAATTACTTTATTAAATAAATGAAAGTTCTCGTACTCGGACACAAAGGAATGTTAGGGCGCGCCGTCAGTCGCTACTTTTCTCAATTGACTGATTATGAAGTTGTTAGCCTTAATGCTCGCTGGGGTGAAACTAATTTTGAATCTGAAATAGTTCAGACTGAACCAGATTTTATTATTAACTGTATTGGTAAAATCCCGCAAAAAAATCCTGTGGAGGCTGAATACACTCATTTAAATGTAGCTTTGCCACGCTTTTTAGAGACTTTAGGTATCCCAGTAATACACCCTTCAACCGACTGTGAATTTAAAGGCGACCTTGCTCCCGACCAAGCTTACACCAAGTCATCTACTCGTGACGCTGATGATGTCTACGGTCTGAGTAAAGCCACTATTTCCAAAGAAATTGAGGAAACATTTAAAAATACTAAGATTATCCGAACTTCAATTATTGGTCATGAGGAATCTACTGCAGTAGCTTTGCTTGATTGGTTCCTATCGCAAACAGGAAGTGTCCGTGGTTACACTAATCATTTTTGGAACGGCATCACTACTTTAGAGTGGGCCAAACAAAGTCAAAAATTAATTGAAGACTGGTCTAACCACCCTACTCTCAACCAACTTGGTACAACCACCCATTACTCAAAATTTGATATCATCACTATCGCAAAAAAAGTATACGATAAAGACATTGAAATCGTTCCGTTTGAAACAGAAATCACAGTAAACAAATGTCTACTGTCAGACAAAATGCTTCCTGAGTTGACTACACAACTCAGTGAACTCCGAGCATTTTTTGATAAATAAAAATACCTCTCACTGAGAGGTATTTTTATTTATTTCCGATTTAAAATCATCCACTCTTGCTCCTGCCAACCTCGCTCGCGCAGTATTTCGTATTGTTCAGACTGATTTTCAATTGAAGCTAAAAATTTAAACTGGCTTGGATTAGCCATCTTAAATGGTACCAAAGTTATAGTGTGCGTAGCAGAAAAACGTTCAGTCAAAGCTTCCTTAATACCCGGTCGCACGAAATCATGAAGCTCAATAATAGCCGTGTCAATTTTTGTAAAAGCGGATTCAAGCTTCGGATCTAAAATATCTAACTCCCCTCCTTCACAGTCACAAATTAATAGTGCAGCTTCAGTGATATATGGAGCCACATTAGCTGCAGTGGCAGTTCCTTCTAAAATAAGCTCATTATGCAAATGATTTTTTTGATACATCTCTGTAATCAACTCTCGACCAGTAACCTCTGTCTCAAAACCAACTAGTTTTGCCTCCGGAAATTTTTGTCCCAAACCGACCAAGTAATATCCTTCCGCTGCACCAATATCAATAACAGTGTCAAATTTTTTCTTAAAAATATCACTTAGTATGGGGTGTAAAATCGCTTCGTAAGAACCAACCAGTTTATGCAGATAATTACTTCCAACTGCTTTATCGACATACTGTAGACCAGCAAACGGCCCGTCTTGTACTACCTTAGGGTTATTTTGCAAAAATAATTCCGTGTATTTATTCAATACATCTTGCACTTTGAAACAACGAGCAAAGGTATTAATCCATACTTTACTCACCAAACTAAAAAGCGATTCTGGTAATAAGTCCCTTAAAAAACGGCGAGCCTTAACTCGCGCTGGCACATATTCTGACATAATAACTATAGTATACCGTATAAATACGGCTAAATCCTAACCCCATTAGACTAGACAATATACGCAATCGATTCCCCGGTATAAAACACCTCCGCCACCTTACCAATATCAATTGATTGCAATCCTTGCGAGGCATACTCAAAAGCTAACCACTTTCCGACCGGCCCCATCGCAAACAATAGTACTGTTTTATCTAATTCTGCTGGATTAATTGTCTGTTCAATTTTTTCTTTGATACTCTCGTATGAAGATAAGGCTTCTTCCTCTGGCACAGCTACATAACTAACCCTACTCCAAGGAATGTTTATATTATTCTTTTGTTTATCAATAGTTTCCTGTCTGGTAATAAGCACTATGTGTTTATTCTGTATGGTCTGACCAACTGTTCGCTCAAAATATCCATCATAGTAAAACGAATGAGCATCAAGATACGCTAAAGTCTTTTTAAAATAAATCCCAAACATCACCTTAAGTGGCAGCCAGACTTGTAATTTACCCATACTCTCAAGCTCCTTATTGGTGCAATTAATAAATCTAGGCAAAGCAAGTATGTATGGTGAATTTTGCTTATAACCCTCTACTATTTCAAACATCACTTTTTGCAAAACAGGTGAGAAGTTTTGATAATGATTACGTAGTCCAAGCATTAGATTAATTTCACCATCGCCCAGGCGAATCAAAGACTTTCCGTTTTTAAGCTCAGTGATAAATTCTTGTTCAGACAATAACTGTGCTTGAAAGCTAAACCCTTGGCGCCAAAAGACCATTAAATATCTAAAGGTATATCGCGGGTTAGTAAAAACATAGCGTCTTAAAAAATTAAAGCCACGTAAGATAATTTCCATATATGTAAAATAGCCTATCATATAGCTTGCTATTTTTCCGCCCCGATTGAGGGATGATATACTAGGAGACATCATGTCAAATACACAAATCTCAAGCCACGAGGCCGTATATTGCCCAATTTGTACCGCATCTGGGGTTACAGTTTATATTGATACTACTGATAGATTATTTGGTGTACCTGGCACCTGGAACTTAAGTGCTTGTTCCAATGAAATTTGTGGTACTTATTGGGTTAATCCTGCACCTGATCTAAACGAACTCCATCGACTTTATGACACCTACAGCACACATGGAACTCCGCCACAAATCATTACTGAAAGCGATACACTTCTAAGTAAAATTAGACAGGCCGTTCTTTATCGAGAACTTAATTATCACTCCTCACAATCAAGTACCCAAAATTTTCTGTACAATATCTTAAGTTATATTCATCCCGCCTGGCGAGATACTCAACTAGCTAACACCTTCTACGTACCAGCCAAAGCCAATGGACAACTACTCGATATTGGATGCGGCAATGGAAGCTCAATGCTTACCATGCAGGCAAAAGGCTGGAATGTTACCGGTATAGACTTTGATGAAGTGGCCGTTACTCAGGCAAAAAATAATAATCTGAACGCTTCCGTCAGTGATTTATTTTCTGCTCATTATGAAGACAATTACTTTGATGTAATCATGATGAACCATGTGATTGAACATGTACCTAACCCAAAAGAATTTATTAAAGAGTGTCTACGAATCCTAAAGCCAGATGGCACACTAGTAGCACTGACTCCAAACATTACCTCAAAAGGTCACCGTGAATTTAAAGCAAATTGGAGAGGTTTAGAAATACCAAGACACTTACAAATTTTTAGTCCGAGTTCTCTGGCAATACTTGCTACCCAGGCTGGCTTTCAAAACGTGGAGGCTTTTACCTCTACCCAGGGAATCTTACAAATTTATGACGAATCAAAAGCCTGTGCTAAGACTGGTACATTTATGCCTTTGTATTCTTCCAATAAAAATAGCTACCTTTATCACCTTCGCTGGTTTATCGCTGGTTGGCGACACATATTTTCCCCGCACTTAAGTGAAGTTGCGGTTTTGCGTTGCACCAAATAGCTATCCTAATTTTGAGTCAGTCTTTCCTAACAAATAACGAATTCCATAGCGTAATTTTTTAATAAAATAAACTACTATAAAATATAATCTTTTCCACAAAGCTAAATGTCTTTCTTTAGAATACTTCTGTAAGCGCAAATAATTATCTGATATTGCTTGCTGTTCAAGCTTCTGTAATGATTCTTTATCTGGTTTTATCGACATACCAACCTGATTACGATCATGTTGTCGGTAAGTCTGTAGCACTTTATTTATAAATTTAGACTTAGCCGGGTAAATTGCTAATTGTATCCAACTGTCATGAGCTGGGGCATATGAAGGAATTGGTAATGCCTTTTTTATAATTTCCGCTCGATAAGAAGTCATAGCTCCACCAATACAGGTGCCCCAGATATTTTCGAGCATGGTTTTATGGCGATAGTAGTCTGGCAAGGTATCTTCTATATAACCAATTGGATTATTTATACTGTCTGTAATTACCAAACGATTAAAAACCCACATGATGTTTGGATCAAGATACTCTTTTACATGTAGAGCGACTCTTTCTGGATACCAAGTATCATCTTGGTCACACAAAAAAATTATTTCTCCTTTACAAAGACTAACCGCATTTTCAGTATTCTTCCGATAACCTCGTTCAAGTGGGCTTCGGGACCATCGAATTCGACTATCGGCTGCAGTGTAAGCATTTAAAATATCTAACGTCTCCTTATCACTACCATCATCAGAAATAACAATCTCAAAATTTTGATATGTTTGAGCCAGTAAAGAATCAACTTGTTCTTTAATAAGCGGGCCACCATTAAATGTAGTGAGCGCAATAGAAACTAGTGGTTTATATTCTATTGATGTATGCATACGATAGTTACCAGGAGTGTCTTTTTATTTAAACTTTCTTTAATAAATAATTACCGACAGCCAAATATGGTAAACCTGATAACGCAAAAGTCCGAATAGCATCTGCGGGAGTCTCAACGTTTGGCTCGCCATGCAAATTGAAGCTGGTGTTTAAAATACCTCCCACTCCAGTTAATTTCTCAAAATGAGAAATTAGAGCATGATATTCAGGATTAGTTCCTTTTTCTACCATTTGTGGTCTACTGGTAAAATCATAGGGATGTAAGGCAGCAATAAGATCAGTGTGGGCCTTTGGCTTGGTTTTAAAAGTGATAGCCATAAACGGAGCCAAATAAGTATCTGCATCTACCAAATAGTCATTTCGCCGCTCATAGAGAAGACTGGTAGCAAAAGGCATCCAGAAATCTCGTCCTTTAATCATTTCATTAATAAGCTTCACATTTTCACGTGATGTTGGATTTGCCAATATTGAGCGGTTACCGAGGGCTCGAGCACCCCACTCTGCTCGTCCTTTAGAACGACCGACGACGCTATTTTGAGACAAAATTTCTGCCACTTTTTGCTCGATTGATTCACCCTTTTCTGAATCAAAATACGTAACCTCTGTCTCTAGAGTACCAAAGTCATAAGCAGCAATTGCCGCCTTTACCTCCTCATCAGTCCAACTTGAACCTAAATATAAATTCTTTATTTGCTTCAGCCCCTCAAGGGTTTTGTTATTAAGAAGATAGTGTCCATACACAGCATTACCAATAGCAATTGACTCATCTCCACAAGATGGCGGTACAACCAAAGACTTAACCTCAACAAGTTCACGCACGCATTGATTTGCTTTTACGTTCATAAATACTCCACCACCCACAGCAATGTCGGCACATTTATATTTTGCGATAGCCGCCAGTACCATCTCTGAAATAATTTGTTCAGTCAGTTTTTGAATACCATATGCGAGTGAATCAAACCGATATTGATGAAAATCATGTGCCATCAAGTATGAAGTGGCTCGACGCATGTCGATAGTAGATTGGAGCTCCATTTTTTCGGCATCAAACCAAAGTAGTTCATTTAGCTTTTTATATACCTTCTCTCCTGAACTTGCTTTGGCGTATGGTGCCAACCCCATAACTTTAAACTCATGCTCATTTCTAGTCATTCCCAGTAGATCAACTACAGAAGCATATAGTAAGCCGAGTGAATGAATATTACTAAACTCATGCAAAACCTTTATTCCGTTATTTTCATACAAATTTATAGAGCCGCACAAATTATCACCTTCTCCGTCCAAAGTAATAATAAGACGCCGCTTCTCTATATCACCCACAAATGGCAGAGCGGCCCAGGCATGTGAAAGATGGTGAGGGACATTGATGATAGTTGAGTTTGGAAATTCTTTTTTTAGAAAATCACTGATAATGCCTTTTCCACCACGCATGGTGAAACGAATTGCATTAATAGAATCTTTGACTTTGTATACAATTTCACTCGCTCTGGTAAGTGCTAATATTGCCTTCTTAAAACGCCTCCCATCTGGGAAGTTTTTACGATACGTGACGACATCTTCTTTAGTATTGATAATATGAATACCAGTTTCAAGAGCATCCACAAACACATAAGGGAACTCTGTAATGTCATATTTTTCTTTTAGGTAAGCGAGCGCCTGATGTGGAAAGCCAATGTATTTTTTTACCTTCGTTTGACGCTCTTCCATCATAGCTTCAACTATCTCTCCATCCTTCATAAGTACAACGGTCGCATCGTGACCAAAGTTGAGGCCTAGTATGTATTCATTCATAATTTGGATACCATCATACCAGCTAGCGGTTTTCTGTGGAAGAGAATATGCGCTCCCATTCCTGGTTCGTCAAGCCAGCATCGGTAGTAAAATCATCGGTATTTTGCCGTACACAAAGCGGAACATACCCAAGCATTTTTAGCCCTGAACGACGCCTTGCTATGTTTGGTAACTCATCAGCGGTAAAATGAAGCGGTGTAGTCAAGACTGAGAGCTGCCGAGCACCATCTTGAGTCACCAGATACGCACCCGCATTAAATAATGGTCGATAAAAACCCTTAGCGCCCTGGAAGACAGGAAGTGTCAAGGCCAGCCAATTTCGAAATCCTTCAAATAAAGTGAGCGGCGGGATATAAAACATTTTTGCAAACGCATAAAATACAAACGTTGGTTTTTGGCGGACAGTTTTTATTGTAGCTACTAGCCAGTGATAGAGAAACTTCACTCCGACATACCGATAATCAAACGACAACCAACCCCAACGACCACGATTCTTTTTAATTTCAGACTCTATACGTAAAAGAATGTCATCTTCCAACACAATGTCATCTTCGAGAATAAGGGCTACTGATATATTCTCTCGTAACATCCGATCGTATATCAAGGCATGCGCTAAAGCGCACCCTCGCTCGCCAATAGTCAGCGGTTTACCCCGCTCTTTTATAGAGAGATTTTCATCATAACGAGCAGTAACACGAGAGTCATTACCAAAAACACCTTCTACAATCTCATATTGTAAACCTAAGCTGTTCATCTGTTGCACAATGGCAGCTCTCCGTTCGATAGCCGTCGGTAAATTTATGATAAAAATTGGGAAAGTTTGCATACGATTCAAATTTTAAATACCCGGCGGGTTTTTTTTAACAAAGACATCAATCCTACCCGACGAAGGATTTTACGAAAATTAGCAACCGGCACCCACGACTCCGCCCAGTGATTTTTTGTATAAGCTAATTTCAATTTATCAGCCGTACACTCCTCCCCATCATCACAAGGATTGAAATACTGATAGCCATACACAATAACCTCAGCGTACGACTTTGCAGTTAATACTTCTGTCACGGTACGAGGCGAAGTCCGCACCGTGTCATACTTAGTGTCGCTATCGTATACCGACAAAATATCTTTAATTACTGGTGCTTGTGGCACCGCCCCGATTACTCCGGCCGCTGTCACTCCATCCTTAGTTTGACCAAAAAAAGCTCCTTGGTTTAAGAGATCGTTAAAAGATTTTAAAACTTCAGTATCGGTATCGAGATAAATTCCCCCCTCTCTTTCTAAAACAAAAAAACGAATGTAGTCAGCCACAAAAGCCCATTTCTTCTGTTGATACATTTTCTGTACGTAACGATGTTCCATCGGACTATTTGTCTCATTCCAGAGCTTTAATTCGTAATCAGGTAAATATTTTTTCCAGCTTTCTATACACTTAAGTGCCAGTGGAGTTAGAGGTTTATTTCCCACCCAAACATAGTGAATGATTTTAGGAATAGGCTCACTTTGAGGTGTAGGCATATATTTTATATTACCACCTTAAGTCCAAAAACGTTACGTTAAGGCTTATTTATCATCTAATTCCACAAAAAAGGCTTGTTCGATACTGGTTCGATACTCCTCCTTATATTGGTTAGGATTATTATGAAACTTAGATTTTATTATTGACTGACCGTTGGCGATAAACTGATTGCGAGTATTTACATCATTAATTAAATCATCGATTTGGTCAGTCATGGCCTGAATATCATTATCATCACACAAGAAGGCTGATTCTCCGTGAGAAAAGATATCTTCTCTTTTTTCTGTTCTAGACATTACCATTGGAATTCCGGCTGCTGCCCCCTTTAGGACCAGTTCTTCACTATCACCATCGGTATCGGTCACAATCATCATGTTGGCGGACTTTAGATAAGGAACGTAATTAAAAATCTTTGGCTCAAAAAGAACCTGTTTTTCAATTCCTAAAAGCTTGGCTCTTTTTTCAAATTCACCTCTAGACTTACCATCACCCAAAACTATCATTCCCACTCGAGGATTTTTTAAAACAAACCGCGCCGCATCAATCGCTTTATACAAAGTACTTTGATAGTCTAATTTACCCACAAATAAAATAAAGAAAACGAATGACCGATATTTATCTTTGAGGTCAATAGTTTCTTTGGTGTCAATCAATGATTCATAATTTTGGTACCTAGGTAAGGTATTTATATCAGGAATCACAAATTTCTTTTGTAGCATCGCTTGGATTCGACCAGTTAAGGTTCTGACGCTCGCAAACTTTGGTACGGTATACCAGGGTAAAAACCGCCGCCAAAAATTATTTTTATCTTTTTTAAGAAAATCTTTAGTGGTGTAATCATCTAAAATATGAAGTTGGGTTGGGCGTCCATACTTAAGACCTAATTTATAAGCCACTAGGGCCGACTCAAATGGGTCTCTAGCGACAATTAAATCCGGGTGAAAACCTGAAGCAAATTCTAGTTGTTGGGCCACAATTTCAATTCCTGCTTTTGGTGTAGACCACCAAAACCTAGCAGCCGCCGTATAAATCCAAACATTATTAGCCACTCGTAAGACTGGGTTTTTTGGCTTAATTCCTTGACGTAGTATCAGAATATGAACTTCATCAAACAAATCAGAAATATTTATATAGCCGTCGAGCGATTGCTGAGTCGGATTTAATAATTCTTCATTTTGAGAAATAAATAAGACTCTGGTGACATTACGATTGGTGGTGGCTTTGAAAACTCGCTCATCTTTCATTGCTTGCTCGGCCGTAACCGTAGCCACTTTTGGTTCCTCGTCTCGCTTTTTACTACGAATAACATACTCGAGCTCAGAAGCAGCTCGATGTGAGGCATCATAATTAGAAAGATCACTTCTAGACATTATGCTATTAGTATAGCAAGCTTATCTAACTTATAAAACGTGAATATAAAACATAGCAACCCCATCTCTCAATGACATATTTTGAGCGTTCGCGGGGATTAAATGCTTATAGTAAATAGCGTACGTCGGAGCGTGTGATAAATATGTCATTGAGAGATAAGTAACAAAATATATTACTCATTTAAATCCAAAATAATTTTCATTATTTCCGCTGCTAATTTATTTGAATCATGTCGAATCAAACTTCTTTTTAATTTGTCACCAGCAACCGTTTTCACCGCTGCAGTAGCAATTAAATCCGCCGTTATAAATTCTTTTTGTTCGTTTGAAAAATTAGAGACCACTGGAAACTCTTTATCTTCAGCGTATCTATCTAATAAATCGCTCGGGTAATCGCCATTATTTACCAATACTACATCTGGCTTTTTACCAATGTAGTTGGTAATTTCTTGCGTATGCTCCACCACTCCCAAGTCGGAAGTTTGTCCGTATCGGGTCATTAAATTGCAAACATATATTACTTTGGCCGGAGATTTTAAAATTGCATCCTTAACCCCTCCGACTACACAATTAGCTAAAATACTGGTGTACAGATCTCCTGGACCTAACACAATTACTTCGGCTGCCAAAATAGCCGCTTCGGCTCCGGCACTAAGTTTAGCTTCAGGTACTAAACCAATCTTCATTATTTTATGATCAACTCTTTCCATCGTTGGAGTATCAATCTTGTGTTGCCCTACCACCTCTACTCCATCATCATAGGTAGCGGTTAAGCTAATTTTTTCGGTCGTGACAGGCAACACTTTACCCGACACTCGCAACACTTTGGCAGCGGCTAAGATAGCTGCTTCTTCTGAACCTAAAATATCAGTTAAAGCTACTAGTAGTAGATTACCGAAGTTATGGCCTGACAAACCTTCTCCTTTATCAAAGCGATATAAAAATAACTCCCGCAATAAGTTTTCATGTTCGTCGGTATCGCGAGCCAGCGCGGTGAGCGCCATCCGAACGTCGCCAACTGGTAAATAACCAAACTCATCCCGCAAACGACCAGTTGAGCCACCCGAATCTGCCATAGTAACAATTGAGGTTATATCTATGGCTGATTGATAGTTTTTTAAACCTCTTAAGATAGTATGCGTACCGGTACCGCCGCCAATTACCACCAACTGCTTTTTATCCATATTCTGACTATAACAAAAACCTGAGTTAATGCGTTACTTTACTCAATTAAAAAGTGTTTTAAAACTTTTTTTAAAACTAGACTTTATTACCACGACTATTAGTCGCATAAACCGAAAATATACCCAAACAGATAACTAAAACTAGTCCTAAATAAGCTAAACGATTACTATCAACCGGGGATTTATCTATTACTCTAGCTAACTGACTATCAGCTGTACTCGAGCTTAAATTAAGTATGTTTGGTTCAGAAACACTTGTTTCTTCAGTTCTGCTAAATGTGAAATCTGATTCATCAATTACTGATTGTTTAGAAGTTGCCATAGCCGTGATTCTCGGCTGAGGATTTATCATCTGCGAAACTTTAGATTCAAAGGCTATATTTGTTTTCAGATTATCTGGAATAACACTCGCCACCAAAGCTGCCTCAGTATCATAAAAAGCCACTAGTCGCTGCTTGGTCGAACCTAATTTTCGACTTGGAATCGTAACTGTTTGTTTAGGTAACAAAATGGAATAATTCGGAAAAACAAATTCTTTATCGGCGACCAACTGATACCCAGAAATATTTATTTCATAAGGTGAATCATTGTTAATTTGAATATCACCAGCTTGATTCATCGTTAATGATGTAGCAACCGGCAAAATAGTAATCTCATGTCGAGCTACTTGTTCTTGTCTTTTGAAACCCGCATAAATTGTGACCAAATAAGTACCTGGGTAATCAAAAATATGTTCAGGGTCTTTAGTCGTGGAAATTAGACCATCACCAAAATTCCACTGATACTCTAAAGAATCGATTAAGGTATCGCCGATACCAGCTGGTTCAACCTTAAAGGAGATTGGCTGATGAACATAGCCAATCGTTTGAGCTTTTACTTTTAGAGCCAAACTAACGTCTGGTAATTCTAAAATAACTGTCTCACCGCTACTGCCCTTTTTGACGACGACACCAGTTGTAGAATTTGGAGTTGTAGTTTTGGGAGTACTTGTGCCTAAATTATTATTATCTACCCCACTATTATCACTCGTCGGAGTTACAGGAGCTTGACCTGGCGTAGCCACCGCTGTCACCCAACCCTTAGAGGTATATTGAGCCGTTTCTTTTGTGATATTATCGCCACCGATATTTTTCCAATCCTCCCCGCCGGCTACTTGGTCTACTAAGGAAGCGTTCGTTCGTAATAGACGCAAAGTGGCTCCAGTATTAACTAAAGCGCCAGTATAGATTAAAAAGGGACTACTAATAACCGCACCGCCATCACTGCGATTCCTCTCTAAGACCACATAAGAATTAGCTGGTATCACTCCCGCTAGCGTAATGGTTAAATTCATACCATCATTTAGAGTCCAACCGGTGACATCAATCTCTTCGCTATCATTAAATAATTCTATCCATTCATGATTAGCTGAACTAGCTGTACCCATCCAAGCTACTTCACTGATATAAACGGCAGCTTGGGTAGAGGCCGGCAATAATAAACATAAACAAAGACCAAACCACCGCATAAACTAATTAAAAGGCGTCCTTTCGTTATCGCTCTGGTAAAGCATTCTCTTAATATCAGCTGGATTAATTTTACTATCAGAACTACTCTCCTCTTTAGATTCTGATTTATTTATGACATGACTTTTTTTATGCTCAACCACTACTTTACGAATAGTTGGTTGAGGTTTTAGTATCACCTCGGGTTTAAACAAATTACTTGGTTTAGTAGCTGGCAACTCAACTGAGTTATCATCTTTGCTGGCTAAAGCTTCAGGAGCAACTGGAGCCTGGTTTACTCCCGCCCGCTGTAAGGCCTCAGCTAAAGCTGAACGATTTTCAGTAATGTCTGGCTTGATTGATTCTGAATTAGTTTTTTTGACAAAAGTGTTAGCTTGGCTAATTTTATTATCAACTGATTTACCATCATCTTTAATCACTGTCTTTTGGTGAATCTTAGATAAGATATTTCGCAAATCTTCTGGAGTTTTTTGAAAGCTTTTCGCTAATGGTTTGGCAAACTTTTTTTCTTCTTCTGGTTTACTTGGTGAAGTGAAATTCTTAGTTTGAGTAGGGGCAAAATTTTGTGGTTGGTGGTTTTGATTATTTTGACTGACTTTATTTTTATCAAAATCCCTCCTAGGTTTTTCCTCTTTTTGTGGAGTATGTAGTTCTAGGACAATCTTTTCTACCTCCTCTCGATTATTAGCATACAACTGACGACTAGAAGCAATCACCATTTCACGACAAGAAATAGCTGGCAAAGCAACCGGTGGCAGGGTGATGGCCGAAAACGGTGGCGAACCAATACCATCTATCATGAGAGTTAAATATATTTGGGCAAAACCTAAATTAACTAAATCCGCTGCCAAAAAGCGTGGAGCAAACACGGTTTCCAATACTTCCGCGTCAAACGGGCCAACTCGAAAAGCAATCGTGGTACCGACGTTACCAAACACGGCATTACGAACATCTTCTTCCATTTGCTCAATGTACTGATGAGCAATAATTAGATTGAGGTGATACTTTCTAGCTTCAGACAAAATATTGGCAAAAGTAGCATTAGCAAAAGATTGAAACTCATCAACGTAAAAATAAAAGTTGGGCATCTGTTTCATTTGGGCTACTGGCAAATCAGCCCGACTCATCGCGGCTAAATAAATCCGAGTGGTCAACATTGAACCCAATAAGTTAGCATTGGTCTCTCCGATTAATCCCTTAGACAAGTTCATGATGAGAATCTTTTTTTGATCCATCAATTCTCGAATATTAAAACTGGAGTGTGGTTGGCCAATAATATTTCTAATTAGAGGATTACCAGTAAATTGACCAATTTTGTTTTGAATCGCTGGTAAGGCTTCGGCGGTAAATCTATCAGTGTAATTAGCAAACTCATCTGTCCAAAAAGCCTTCACGGCTGGGTCCTGAATATAATCTACTACTTGTTTGCGGTAAGCCTTATCAACAAATAATCGATTGACCGACAGTAAGGTTGTATCGGGATACTCAATCAAAGCCAATAAGGCATTGGTGAGGATGTACTCCATTCGCGCACTCCAAGCATCCACCCAGATTTTTTTAAAAGTAGACATCAAGCCAGACACTACTAAGTGTCGCTTATCTGGACCGACGTCCTCCATGACGTTAAAAGAAACTGGGTGATCTAAATCAAACGGCGCAAAATAAACCACATCTTTAACTCGATGCTCTGGTACATATTCAAGTAGAGTTTCGGCGGCAGAACCATGAGGGTCGATAAAAGCCATTCCTTCACCATTTTGAATGTCTTGAGCGGCCATATTCTCAAGTAGAGTAGATTTACCCATACCGGTTTTACCCACCACGTACATGTGACGTTGCCGGTCTTTGGCCCTGATACCAAAACTCACCCCCTGTCCGCGAGCATCGGTCTTAGCAAAGAAAGTGATCTTTTCTGGATCAAAACTTGTCATGTTACTTTTAGTATACACTAACGTCCAAATCTATTTTGCACATAAGAAATCAAGGTTTCTATATCCTTTGTCCGACCATCTGAACCAAGAATAATTACCGCTAGTGTTCGCTCTTCCCCTTGGAAATTTAAACGATGAAGTGAAATCGAGGTTTGCCCAGCGGCAATTGTTTCTCCGACTTTACCGCCAACAAAACTATCCATGTTTTTAACTTCATTAAAATTGACTAGTCCATCAAACTCATCACCTACATTAGCGGACGCCAACTCTTTTTTATTAGTGATTTCAAAAATAAAACTGCGATTATCGTAAATATATTTTGTTAAGGTATACAAATCTCCGAGTGAAGAAGTATTGTCGGCACTTAAACCAGACGGGTCAGCAAAATGTGTGTTCATCATTCCTAGTTGTCGAGCCTTAGCGTTCATGGCTTCAATAAAATCGTCCCGACCAATTTCACCAGCGATTGTTTCTGCCGCCTCATTTGAAGACTCGACTAACAGCAACTGCAATAAGCTGTACATTGAGACACTGGTTCTTTGGGCTAAACGAGGAATTAAGGAAGTAACAAAAGTGGGTGAAGTTACTTGGACTCGCCCATCAAGATTTATTTTTTCGGCGGCTACCACAGCCGTCATTAATTTAGCCAGTGAAGCAATTGGTACTACCCTATCTAAATCAGTCGCAGCGAGAATTGTTCCATTATCAATGTCAGCAATAAAATAATTTGGCGTATCGAGGCCAATAACCTTTGGTTCGTAAACAAAAGTGTCTGGCTCGGCTTCTTTGGTCATATGCACCAAAACTGGCATACCAGTGGAAACATTTTTGTACAATTCCTCCGCCGCATCATCATTCAATCTAACCCCACCACCTTTAAAATCTGATTTAACCGCTGTTTCATCTGGATAAGTTGGCCAACCATGAATTAAGTAATTGCCTTGAAAAGTAATTGTCCACGGTAAATAAACCTGACCAATATTGGTAAAAGTTCTTTCCTCTTTTTTTTCAATTTTATATAAACCGGACGGAGTTTCCCACCATGAACCTGACTCCGCTAAACTTTGAATTTCTTCACTCTCAAACAAAACGCCTTTTTTAAAAAATCGAATTTGTTTTTGACTCATATCAACTTCAACAAACGTCATTTCTTCATCAATGAAAGCTTCTAATACTCCATTAAAAAAACTATTGTTTGACAACGCTTGTTGCGGACCAAAATCTAAAGCAGTTGATTGCTTGGTGTAAGTATCCATCACTACCACCGCTGGGGCGGAAGCTAGGTTGGCTTGTGAGACTAAGCCATAACCAGTGGTACCCAATATCGCCAGCGCTAAGAGTCCAAACATAGAAGTAGCCGCCCGAAACCGATTCTTACTATTCACCCGGGCGCTAGCCGGTGAAAAAGACGTTACGCCAGTAGTCGGTTTTTTTTGCGGAATTAAAACTCCCCGCCCATCTTGAGGTTGGTCATCAGAATAGGAAAATAGTTGTATCGGTGATTCAGAATTCTTGAGCATGCCTTAATAATACCTTAAATAAATCTAAAAAAGACCACTAAACAACAGTTTT
>CAZWXM010000003.1:31716-40079 GCA_964637855.1 uncultured Candidatus Saccharibacteria bacterium
CATGCCTTAATAATACCTTAAATAAATCTAAAAAAGACCACTAAACAACAGTTTTATTAAGAAAAAACCTCTGATAAATCAGAAGTTTTAAATTTAATGCGAGTGGTGAACCCCAGATTGTTCAAAGGTAACACCATTTACTTTTCTAGATTCAAGAATTGAATTGATTTGCTCGGCTTTTTTGGTACCTTCAGCAGTATCACCATTTCGACCGATTTGATCTAGTAATTTTACCAAAGTATCATCTGTCGCTAACTCAAGGTTGGCAACGCCATATATAGTGGAACTCATAATTTCACCTCCATTTTAGAGTTAAATAAATAACAAACCTAATTACTAGTATCAGCCAGCTACCCTACTCTGTCAATTCATCACTACCCTTAAGAGCGGCTCGAGTATAGATATTTGATGGTGCCCAAATCATCCAACTCTTTACCCCAGCATCATAACTAGCTTGAATTTGTGCGCGTACATCAGCCGCATCATAGTCTCCGCCGTAATCAAAATCCTGAATCCAAGTGCGGAATTTATCAGCCGTATAAACTGGCTTGTTATACATTCCGGTATTAGTAACAGTACCACTAGCATTAGTAATAGTGATTGGTTTATGTAAAAAACCTGACATTGGAGTAGTGCTAGAAATCATCCTGTCTACGCCTGTTTGCATAGCGTAATTTACTACTTTATACGGATAATCATTTGGATTGCCTAACCCAAGAAAACTATTAGGGTAATGGGACGGATAAACCATTGGTGCGATAAAATCAAAATATGGTGCAGCTCTGTCTTGAACTTGACCAATTGATAAATCATTGAAGTTGGTAGTGGTCATACCAAACAAATCAACTGAGGTGTAAGGAGTGGTCGAAGCTCGTCCAGTATTTTCATGTTTGAACTCAGCAAATAATTTTTCATCATCTAAACTATCATTTAGATATTTAAAGAAAGCTTCTAGATTAGCCTGTCTATCCATACCGTACTGCCCAGCCACACTTTGCGGGTAGTAGGTATCGGCCATATTGCCATCAGAAGGATAACGAACATAATCGTAGTTCAACTCATCAAAACCAATGTTGTAAGCATCAACCGACAGTTTAATTATGTGTTCCCAGTACGGTTTACTAGCAACATCCACAAAAGATAAACCTTTGCCATCTTTCCAAACGGTAGTTTTATCCGCTCTTAATACCGCTAACTCGGGATGCTCTGGAGCATAGAAAGGATCTTGAAAAACTGTTATCCGACCAATTACATAAATTTGGTTGTCATGTAACATCTCCAGCAGCTGTGGCATATCGGGTGTACCACAATCGGCCTCTTGCCAAGCTGACTGCCATTCGGCACTAGCCGCTGGAAAAGCAATCGTCCCGGAATAATCCTTTATATCAATAACAACTGAATTTACTTCTGTGGCTTTAATTAATTCCACTAACTTAGTCCGGAAAGAAGGTGTACCGGCGACACAGGAAGTCATGTAAATAGCTTTCACTGGTACCGGTAAAGGCACGTGCTTAACTTTTAATCTAGTTTCCGGAAGACCGGTTTTAGTATTTTCGGATTCACTGCTAACTTGATTGGTAGAAGTACTATTTTCTGAAACTGAATTTATTTGCTCAGCTTTAATATCAAAAAAATGTATCGGTACGAAACTTAAACCCGCAAAAGCTAAAGCGGATAAAATTAATGGCGTACCTAATTTGGTCATAGCTTATTTTAACGCACCTTCGTCAAAAAGTTTTTCGGTGGTCTCGATAAAGGAATCAGTCCCTCGTTCTCCATTGCCTCTTTCAATCTTATTTAAGTAAACATTTCGCTTCAGAGCATAGCCAATTAGGACAAACAAGACACCGATGGCAAAAATACTATATTGACGCCAAGCTTCGGGGACGCCCAAAAAAGGAATGATGGTGAGTAAAATACCAAAAATAAATACTGAAGTTTCTTTGCTCATTGCCTGATTTTAATAATTATTTAATTAACATCAATAATAACCTACGTCCCCTATTCAAACAAATTTAGTGTGTTTTCTCTACAATCACCACAAACTCTCCTTTTTGTCTGACCGGTTCTGCTTCAAGAATATTTAAAATTTCTTGTGGTGTACCGACAATCATTTCTTCATGCATTTTAGTTAGTTCTCGTCCAATATAAATTTTGGCTTCGGGCAACTCGTTTACCAGCGAAGCTAAAGTTTTTAAAATGCGGTGGGTTGATTCTAGAAAAACCACTGGTTCAATGCGGTCATTTAATGTTTTGAAGAAAGTTTCTCGGCCTTTTTTTTGTGGGACAAACCCCAGAAAAGCAAATTGATTACCGGCAATCCCCGCCAACGATACCGCCGCCGTGACCGAAGAGGCTCCCGGAATAGCTTCTATCAAGGCGCCGGCTTGTCGAGCCCTTTGCACCAACCATACTCCCGGATCGCTAATCCCCGGCGTTCCAGCATCACTCACGAGCGCAATATGCTTACCAGCCTTTAAATCTTCCAAAATAGACTCATGTACCGACTCTGAAGCGTGAGCGTCATAACGCTTCATTTTGGCACTAATACCATAATGATGTAGTAACTTGCCTGTTACGCGCGTATCTTCACATAAAACGTAATCTGCCTCTTTAAGCACACGTAAAGCTCGCAAGGTAATATCTTCTAGATTTCCAATTGGTGTCGCTACCAGCGAAAGTAATCCGTTTTCCATATTTATGATTAAACCTAGCATTACCAAATGAAAATGCAAAGTTTTATTTGACAAAATTATCTTTTAGTTGTAATTTTTGAACAGTTCTTTAACCCAATCAAAGGAGGTCCCAGATGGACTTAATTGTTCTGTTTCTAACAACATTTCTTTTAGTATTCATAGGTGAATTGGGAGACAAAACCCAAATTGCTGCTGGCACAGGTACATTGGCCAATCAAAGAAACACTAGGATTATTTTCCTTAGTTCGGCTCTAGCTTTGATAACGGTAGCTGGTTTGACTGTTTTTTTTGCTGGTTTAATCCCTAAAAGTTTTGTCCCTACGATAGTAAAAGTTGGCGGCGTACTATTAATATTATACGGCGTATATCTCTATCGGAAAATCAATTCGGAAGATTCAGATGACATGGCTTTAGAAAAAAATAATGGTTGGCTATTATTTTTTTCACATTTCACTGTTGTGTTTATAGCCGAACTTGGAGACAAAACGCAAATGGTAACTTTGGCCGTTGCCATTGAAAACAAATCTTTTCTTCTGATTGTTTTCGCAGCCTCTGCCACAGCCCTAGTCACCGTCACGGCCATCACAATTTGGGGAGTAACTAAACTACCAGATAAATGGCTACCCCTGATACAAAAAGTTGGTGCCGTCGGGATGATACTTTATGGTCTTTATATGCTGATGTAGTAATTTTGTTTAAACAAAAGACGGTCACTTGTGACCGTCTTTTTTATTTCGTTAACATGGTTGCGAGCTTCGAAACATCCCCGGCTCCCATCACAACTAAGACATCTTCCGGTGTAATTTTTTTGCGGAGGATTTTTTCGGCTTTTTCTAATGAATCAGCATAACTGGAATCCGATACGAACTCTAAAGATTTTACTGATAACTCACGACTAGAGGCAATGCTATCAGCTTCTTTCCGGGCAGCGTAAATTGGTAAAAATACTACCGCATCAGCTAGACCAACCGCTTTAGCAAATTCATCAAACAGCGACTTGGTACGGCTATGAGTATGTGGCTGGAAAGCGATAACTAAGCGACGACCTGGATACAGCTCCCGCACGGCATCAATAGTCGCTCTAATTTCGGTCGGGTGATGAGCGTAGTCATCATAAACTGGCGCCTCATTTAAAGTCCCTTTATATTCAAAACGACGCCATGTACCAGAAAAATGTTCTAGAGCTTCAGCAATAACCGCTTCGCTAATCTTTTCATGTTTAGCCACACTAGCAGCCGCAGCAGCATTGAGACGATTATGTAGACCCGGTTGTTTTAAACCTAATTCCAAATCTAAATCCATCATGTAATTACGAACCGGAATGGTTACATCTTTTAAGACAGCCGCCACACTTGGTTCTTTAAGGTTGGCGATAATTATTCCACCCTCGTTTACTTGATTGGCCAAATCTCGAAATGCCGCTTGGACTTCGGCTAATGATTTATAGTAATCAACGTGTTCATACTCAACATTGGTAATAACTAAAACATCAGGCTTTAAATGCAAAAAATCACGCTTATATTCACAGGCTTCCACAATGGCATATTTGGTTTTACCGGCGCGATAATTACTTTGTGTCTTGGCCCGCAATGAACCAATAACGGCCGTTGGATCCTTCCCCGCTAATTCAAAAATATCTGTCAGCATCGCCGTAGTAGTAGTCTTGCCATGAGTTCCTGCCACTGCAATCAAATAGTATGGATTCATCGCTAGACCCAACGCTTCAAAATAATTAACCATTGGTAGCTTGAGCGCTTTAGCCGCTTTCATTTCTTCCTGATCAGGAGACATCGCTTCGGTATAAACCACCAATTGAATATCCTTAGTAATATTATCTTTTGATTGTTCACCAAAAATCTGCACTCCTTCACTGGCCAAGGCCTTGGTGATGGGAGTAAGAGCACCATCTGAGCCACTGACAGTCTTTTTCTCGGTCAGAAAATGCCGCGCCAAAGCCGACATTCCGATCCCACCCACTCCAATAAAGTGAATGCGGGAAATTTTATTGATATCTAAATTAACCATAGTTTTAAAGCTCTATATTAGCATATTTAACCTCAAATGATTAGGCTTTGACTTTGTAGTGTCAGCGTTGTACTGTACGAACAGAATAGAAATTTCACACACTGATTTTAGGAGGTTCGGAATGAAAACATTTATAAGTATCTTACTTATTCTAGTTACAAACAATAGTTGGGCAACCTGTTCAACCTTAGACAAACAAATAAAAGTCTATGTTCCCTGTCGTGATTATGAGGGTCAACTAACTACCCAAAAGGTATTTACTTACGAGGACCCTGATGAGTTGGTCACTAAATACAATCTAACGATTGCAGATTTTGACCAAGCTTTTTTTAAAAACCAATTAGAAAAATCTATTGATAAAAAAATTGCTCATCTTTTGCTAATACCAAAAGATGAATTTTATTTTGTAACAATTGACACTGCCAATAATAAAATTGTGGTTAGTAGTAAGATCATTACTACTACTAATGGGATTTATCATTTGTTTTTACTCTTGCTAGTTGGTTCTGTAGTAGTAAATGGTTCTCTAATTTTAAAAAATTTTCAAGCTAAGGATAATCGTGGAACACTAGGAATAAATTTAAACGCCTCTGAAATAAAAAAGATTTGGTTGACTAGCCCTACCACCTTAGGAATTTTTGCCGGTATTTTGACAGGCTTTTGGACTAATGAAATCTGGGGTTTGTTGATCGGTGTTTCCATCGGTATCTTTAGCAGTCTCTTTGGCTATCGCTTGATTAACAAACCGACCGATGGTCAATCGGCGCTTAAAGCAATTGTCTGCGGTGGTTTAGTACCTGGAATTATGGGTTACTTTTCTGGAGCAATAATTAGTGAATCCGGCTTATTATCAATTCCCTTTTTGGAATTACTGCTAATTTGGTTAGTAATAATCCTGATTGATTTAGCTAGTTCTAAATTTACTTTACAGAATGAAAATGGTTTTTAAGTTCTTAATCAAAAAGCGTTGAGTTTTACTCAACGCTTTTTTTATATTTCAATTTTATTGATACAGGCGACAAATAAATCATTGCGCTCGTATTCATTTTTAAATTGCCCAAACGATGCAAAAGCTGGACTAAATAAAAGTACATCACCCGGCTCCCCGGCCGCGAGTGCTACCTTTACCGCCTCAGCCAAATCACTAACTTCCGTCGCCTTAATTTTAGTCTTCAACATATCGGTACCCGTACCAGGAATTAGAAATACCGCCTTACAATATTTTGGTATCTCGGCAATTAAAGCTTCCGGACTAATTTCCTTATAGGCTCCACCGGCGATTAAAATAACGTTCTTATCATTAATATCACCCACCGCTTGCAAACCAACTACCGTCGCTTGGGGGGTCGTAGCATTATTATCATTGTAGATTTTGACCCCATTAATTTCACCTAATTTTTCTAAACGACCAGGTACACCCGGGAAACTAGCCAAGCCAGCAAAAATTTCCTCGTCTTGTACACCAACCGCTTTTAACGCTTCATAGGCCAGTGCAGCATTGAGTCTATTATGAGCGCCGGGCATAGCTAATAAAGCATCTTCAGGAATCACTGAATCATCTACCAATACTACTTCTTGCCCAAGCGTAACTCCGTTGGTTTTTTTTGCTAACTCAAATACTTCTGGCGTGGTAATCAGAACTCCACTCTCTGGTTGGTAGCGGAAGATATTAGCCTTGTCATTAAAATAGGCGTCCATGTCACCATGATAGTAATTCATATGATCGGGCATGAAATTAGTGAAGACAGCAATTTGGGGTGAGAGTTTTGACCAACCCCAACCCTGCAATTGCCAAGAGTCTAACTCCATTACCGCAATAGACTCTGCTTTTACCTTATCCAAAAGTTGTAAATTAGACAGACCACGAACATTACCGCCCAACAAAACTTCTTCTCCAGTTAACTCAGAAATCACGTGGTGAATCATATGAGTTACGGTCGACTTGCCGCGGGTACCTGTCACACCAATCACCGGAATCTGAGATAGCTCAGCAAACCAAGCGGCGGATTGTTTTAAAGGTACGCCAGCCTCGCGAGCGGCCGCTAGTTCTGGTGATTCGAGTGGAGTACCAGCCCCTACTAATACATAATCACAATTAATAAAATCAGCAGTGTCATAGGGACCAAATTTAAAAGTCACATTTTCATACTGAGACAAAGCATTAACCGAAGGCTGCATCACTGCCTGAGGAGCACTATCTACCACCAATACTTCTGCCCCGTGTTCAGCGAGCCAGGCCGTGTCACCCACGCCCCGACCTAACAAACCGATACGCATGACAGTAATCTTCTTATTTTTAAAATCAATCATATATGTTACTAAGCAGAATATAAAAGTTCTGCCCAAAAAGCTAGTGCCGGGTTGTAAAATTTAAGTTAACTAGTGCTATACTCAGAGTATGAAAACAAACGGAAACGATAAAGCCCTGGAATCATACAAAATATTTCCAATTGTGGCTTGGTTACTAACTTTCTCCTTTGCGATTTTTGTCTACAATATTACCCGCGACCTTAAGGATATTGCCACCGACCTACAAACCCAATCTGATTTCTTACAACAACAAGCCAACCGACCGATTGAAGAAATAACTGATTTTGAGGCTGGTACAAAAACCGCCACGCAAACTAAAAAGCAATAAATTAAAACCTGCCTCGAGGCAGGTTTTAATTTAACTTGATCAGGACTTAAATTCTTTGTCCGCGTGATAGGTTAAAAATATCTGGGAGATATTTTTAAAACCTAGGGCCTTTCGAGTGAGCAGTGCCTAAATGTCACTGCGCAAGACTTTTCTAGATATTTTGCTGTTTGCGTGATTTGTCCGCGCTCTAGGATTCGAACCTAGGGCCTTTCGAGTATCAGTCGAATGCTCTAGCCAACTGAGCTAAGCGCGGACAAATCAAACAAAAAATATTAGAAAAGTATACGGCTTCTGTAAGAAGTCAGGAGAAGGCTCTAGCCAACCCTATCGCCTCGTAAACATCGGCGATTCGCAGCGACCGGATAAAATTTAAAGCAGTTTAAATTTTCTAGCCCGCGCAAACCTCTACAGTGGACAGAACTATAGCAGATTTATAATAAATTTGGAAGCTCGGAACAACTTTTGATCAAAGTTACTCTAAACAGCCACTTTTATATTATTTAAACCGAATAAGCTATAATTTAACTATGAAAAGATTTAACTTTGCCTGGCTGGCCATACTTTTATTACCGCGATTGTCTCACGCCCAAGATGCCCAAACTTTTATAGCGAACTCAATCATCTTTATTGAAACCACTTTAATTCCCTTTTTAATCGCGATTGCTTTCCTGTTTTTCGTTTACAATGTGGTTAGATACTTTGTTTTTGAAGGTAACAATGAAGATGGTAGAGAAAAGGCTAAATCTTTAGCTATTTATGGTGTAGCGGCTTTTGTAATAATTATTATTTTCTGGGGCGTAGTTAACCTATTAACAAGCAGCATTGGTTTGGACACGGTCGGTAATCCTAATGATTTAATTTCAGACTACGTACAATTAGGTAACTAATTAGTTAAATAAAAAATAGACCACGATTAAATCGTGGTCTATTTTTTATAATATTCATAACTACAGCTGACAAATTCTCTTTTGTCTTATCCTTCAGGCTTGGTCTTTCCCAAGAGT
>CAZWXM010000004.1:0-5606 GCA_964637855.1 uncultured Candidatus Saccharibacteria bacterium
AAAAACGCCGAGCTTTAGCTCGGCGTTTTTTTTTGTTCATTTCTTATTTAGTTTTAAGACCTAACATTTTTCTGAATAAATCAGGCAAAGTTGTATTGGTGTGACTGAAGAAGAATAGTAATACGGCGGCACAATAAACTACGAAGTCTTCTACTTCCCAAACATTGGATTGGTAGAACATCGTGGTAACTGAAGCGACGAAGAACATAGCAATTACGATGGTAGTAATACGAGTTACATAACCAAAAATAAATACTACTCCGAATAGCATTTCCGCAAATCCAGTGGAGAGGACGAATAGTTCATTGGTAAACCAAGGGAAGAGAGGTTGCATGAAATTCCAGTCGTGTTCAACCAAAAATTGCATCCCTAATTCTGGGTACATTAATTTTTCGGTAAAGGCCAAAACGATGAGGGAGACACCAGTACCAATACGAACGATATCGATAGAGTATTTCTTCATGACAGCCCAGAAGCCTTTGACTTGGGTGTGCATCAAATAAAAATAAAGAGCTAGTGAGAAAAGAATGATGTTTTCAAGAATCGCTTCTGCTCCGTGTGAGATGGTCACAACTGAAGTTAAAATAATTAAACCAATTGAAGCGTAACGAGGAGCCAAGTGAAAGATAAACATGGCACCGATTATGACTTGAGCGTACTTAAGGGTGATTAGAATAGGCGCATTGGCGGCTTCGGTCGGTAAAATTACTACGTTCCAAAATAAAGCGGTACTGGCTAAAAAGACTCCGAGAATAAATTGGGCAGTGTGATCAATTAAATTTTTATATTTTTGGGCAAATCTAACCAAACCGCCCCAGTCTGGTAGATGACGATGAAGATAGCTAGCAATAGCTATCACTAATATTGAAAATAATATCCAAACTGATACTTCTAGGCTTTGAAATGAGTAGAACTCAAAAGTGCCATGTTGCTCAGCTATAACTTTTTGATAATCAGGCACCAACCACTTACCGTGCGCTAGCGCTAATCCGGGCGCCAATAAGGCCAGCCCGGAAAATATAATTTTTTTCATACTCAATTATTATACTCCCGCACTAGTAAAACCACTGTTAAGTCGCTTTGACTTGGCTGTAGATAGCTTAGATTTATTTACTGAAGTGTTTTACGGCTGTTCTTAGTAAGTCAGGAGCAGGGTCGACTTTTTTGTGCGGATTAAAAATTCGATGGGGATCAAAAATTTCTTTAATCTCAGCAAAGACTCCGAGGACTTCGGGAGAGAAAATTTTGTGTAGGTAAGGGGTGCGAATAATACCGTCATTGTGTTCGCCAGTGATGGAGCCGTGATATTGTCCGACTAAGGTATATACCTTGTCTGATAGTTCGTTAATAATATCGACAAAATCTGGCCGCTGAAAATCCATTAACGGAATGATGTGGAAGTTTCCATCGCCGACGTGTCCGGCTACGGTGTAAATTAATTTGTACTCATCAATTATTTTGTAAAGTTTTGGTAGAAATTCTGGTAGGTATTCTGGCGCAACGACCATATCGTCAATGAAGGGAGCGGTGTGGCGATTGTGAACATTTTCGCGTAGGAGTTTGAAACTCTCGCGGCGAATCGTCCAATATTTATTTGACTCCTTTTCATCGCGGGTAATATGAGTCGAGATAGCGTAGGCATTCTTAATGGCGGTTTCAGCTTCCTCAGCCATTTGCAAAGCCTCAGCATCAGTATCGGCGGCAAACTCGGCCATCAATACTAATTTTGGAATACCACCCTTCAGCACCATTTTCATTTCTGGCCAAAAGTCCCGAGCTAATTTGAAAGGATTACCACCCAATTTTTTAAACAACTTTGGAAACACTCTAATCATGACATTGAAGGTTTTGTCATCGTAGGATTCAAAACTTTCGGGTTTAGATTGGAGAATAATGTTTACAATCTTACCTAATTCGGCCATGTGCTGTGGGCGTAAAAACATTACCAATAATCGAGATTGGTTTTTGGGCTTAACTAGGTCGAAATCTATTTCGGTCACCAAACCCAAAGTACCTTGTGAACCCACAAAGAGCTGAGTTAAGTCAAAAGTATCTTCAGCTTGATTCCAAACATTCCAAATACCATAACCAGATGAATTTTTGGTTACCTTTGGCTTAGCTTCTTTAATGGCTTCGTAGTGATTCGTAATCAAGGCTTCAACCCGGCGATAGATTTCTCCTTCATAATTGTTTTGGACTTTCTTGGCTTCTAGTTCAATTCGATTAAGTTTTTTGAATTCGTATTCGATACCGTCTTGCAAGACAACTTTTAGGGAACGAGTGTAGCGTTCGGTTTTACCGTAAGTCAGAGATTTTTCACCAGCGGAGTTATTGGCGACCATCCCTCCGACAGTATTTAATTCCTTACTAGCGGTGTAGCTAGGGAGTAGAACTCCGTGCTTCAAAGTTTCGGTTTCAAAATCTCGATAAAAAACACCCGGCTGGGTAACAGCGTGTTTTTTATCAACTAACTTAATTTGATTAAAATAGCGGACAAAATCAACCACGATGGAGTTGGTGAGAGGCCCACCTGACATATCGGTCCCAGCGGAACGAGCGGTCAAAGATAGCTCACCTCGGTATTGGTGGACATAGTGGATTAGGGTAAATAAATCGGCCGCGTTTTTAGGGTAAACCACTAGACTAGGTTTAATTTTGAAGATGCTAGTGTCTTCACTGTAGATGTCTAGAGTGGCTTCACTTTGGTCTATGTCGCCGGTGAACTCTGCTGGTATAGAAATTTTCATATCACTATTATTTCATGTTTAACTTCGGTTTTGATTTAATCTTATCAAGCAAAGGTGGATAGTAAGATTTACAATCCCAAAGCGGTAAAGGATACTTGGTAAATAATTTAAATATAAATAGCGGTTTTATGATAAAAATACTTTTAGGGGTTCTGGCCTTAGTGTCACCACTTACTGTCGCCGCTCATACTAAGTGGTTTGCTGAAAGTGATTTACAACCGTTAATGATTAATGAACCAACTGCTCTATATATGAGTGTTTGGGCCGCGATTATTGTTGGGTTGGTTGCGATTGGTATTTGGCTAGAAAAGCAACGTTGGTTTAGGTTTGATTTCGTTCTGCCCAAACAACCGCATGTTTTTGAAAGAGCGGCTTCCACTTTTACTATGATGGTCGGAGCTTTTTTCATTATTGCTGGTACCCATGAATATTTATTTTCACCCAACTTAACGGCTGAGGTAGGTATCCCAATGTACTTAGTGGTTTTAGAAATATTAGTCGGCTTTAGTCTTTTACTTGGTATTGCTCCGCGAGCGGGAGGAATTTTACTGGGGTTGCTTTGGTTCACTTTATTTATTTACTCTGATTGGATATCAGCTTTGGAAGATATTTGGGTACTCTCAACCGCCATATTTATTATGCTCATGGGCAATGATTATTTTTCAATTTTTTCTTTTGCCTCACTGCGTTCACTGGCCGCCCCCTATAAAAAATATGCCGCTTCAATTTTGCGACTCGGTACCGGGACGACTTTAATGGTCTTAGGTTTGTCGGAAAAAATTCTCGCTCCGGAATACGGGATTAACTTTTTGCAACAACACGATTGGAATTTTATGCAGACTTTAGGTTTCAATTATTCTGATTATCTTTTTACTCTATCAGCCGGTTCAGTTGAATTTTTATTTGGTTTGATCTTTGTTTTAGGAATTGTGACTAGATTAAACGCTTTAGTAGTAGCTATCGTGTTTACTATTCCGTTGTTCATTTTAGGGCCAATCGAACTAGCTGGACATTTACCACACTTTGCGGCGGTGATCATGTTGTTGCTGTTTGGTTGTAACGGGCACTTCTCATTTTTTACGGATAAAAAGTACAGTTAAATTCTGATGAATTTATTTTTTGTGATTACAAGTTCCTCTCACCGTCACTTCAATATTTTCAATTTTAAAGTCTTTTAGTTCCAGTAGCTTTTTAAGCTTTTCGTCAGAGGCGGTGAAGTGAACAATTTTATGGCAATCGTCGCAAACAGCGTGATGGTGAGGTTCGTTTTGATACTCGTACTGAGCTTCTTCATTACCAAGATTAACTTTTTTAATTAATTTTTCTTTACTAAATAAATCCAAGTTTCGATAAATGGTCACCAAATCTATTTCGGGGAGTCGTGAATGTATCGCCGCTGCTGAAAGGGTACCGGGAGTGTGTTTAAGCAGCTCTAGAATACTCAGGCGTTTTTTGGTTAGTTTTATTGGCATATGCAATTGATTTGCATTTTAGCAAGAGTTTGTTAAACTGGCAATTGCAAACGATTTGCATTATTATTTAACGACTTTTAGGTATGGTAGTGGAGTCAATTTTAGCGTCTGTGGCAGTAGCCTTAACCTCACTTGTGGGAGTTTTCTTTTTTGGCGGAAACAGTAAATTTGTGGGAGCGCAAAGATATGTGACTCCAATAGCCGTGGGAGTTTTCTTAAGTTTGGTTTTGTATGAGTTGATACCAGAGACCATTATGGCTTCAGAAGAATATGGCGGGATTGTTGTGGCTTTTGGTTTCTTAACTTTTTACGTCCTCTCAAGTTACTTACATAGAAAATTTCACCACTTGGAAGCAGATGATTGTGATAGAAAGGGAGCGGCTACTTTGTTATTGATCGGAGATGCGGTACATAATATTGCTGATGGTGTAATTCTCGGAGGAGCGTTTTTGATTGATCCGACAGTCGGAGTAGCGACAGCAATTGGCTTGGCTTTGCACGAAATCCCACAGGAGATTGTGGAGTTTGGAGTTTTGTTACGTGGTGGTTATTCTAAAACCCAAGCTGCTTTATATAATTTATTATCAGCCAGCAGTATTGTCTTAGGGACAATTTTGATTTTGATTTTAGCGGAACACGCCGAGGAATACATTTGGATTATTACTGGTATCGCGGCGGGTAATTTACTATTCTTAGCCGCTAGTGATTTATTGCCACGAATACACGGTGGTCTTAGGGAATATGGCAACATTTGGAATTCAACCATCGCTATTATTTTGGGATTTATAATAATGACAGGCATTCTAATGTGGACACATGAAGAGATTGGTCATTTACATAATGAGTCTGGTGTAGTTGATGAGCTAGCCCATTAAGATTTTATAAAACCCTTAAACATAAATGCTTAAGGGTTTTATTTTTTTTATTTATTCTCTAATCCGAGACAAACGCCGTTGATGCAGTAGCGGTCATGACGGCCGAAGTCACGGGGCCCGTCGCCGGTGCGTTCTGGTCCGTCGGGGAAGACGTGTCCTAAATGTGAGTCACAAGTGGCACAACGAACTTCAGTCCGACGCATACCATGGGTTTCATCGGGAATTAGTTTTACCGCCTCTTTATTAATTGGGTTAGTAAAAGATGGCCAGCCGGTGCCAGAGTCGAACTTAGTATCAGAATCAAACAGGGGAGCATTGCAGACTTGGCAATGAAAGACACCGTCTTCATCAATGTGTAGTAAATCACTAGTGCCCGGAGCCTCGGTACCTCCTTCGCGAGCGACTCGATAGAGCTCGGGGTTTTCTCGCTTCAATGTTTCGTCGTCTGGCATGGCAAATTAAATTATGGGTTGTAAATCTTCGTTAGTAACTAGTAGGTTGTTGTCGGGCTC
>CAZWXM010000004.1:5706-19960 GCA_964637855.1 uncultured Candidatus Saccharibacteria bacterium
ATTAAATTATGGGTTGTAAATCTTCGTTAGTAACTAGTAGGTTGTTGTCGGGCTCAAGGTTTAATAGTGTAAGCGAATGAGGAATAAATTTAAAGACGGCCATTTGTTCGCCATCGTTTTTATCAAGTTGGAAAGCTGGCCAGGTAGAGTCGTTGGCCTCTAAGCGCATATAAATTTTGGCAATCGCTTGGCCTTCTTCCTCGGAACGTTTCTCTAGTAAAGTAGCTTCGCCTTGGCCTTGTATTGTTACATACTTAGGGCCAAATCCAATTGCAATTGCCATCTGGTGATTAGCGACTAAATTTTTATATTTTTGACTAGCGCTGGCGGTTAGAAAATAAAAATTAAAATCCTCGTCAACAAAATAATAAACTACTGCCGCATGAGGTACCCCAGCTTCTGAGGTGGTGGCAATGACAGCGGTAATATTTTCTTTTGCCCGTAGGAACCGTAAAGAATCATCTTTGATTTGCGCCTTTTCCATAGTGTTTTATTTTAAGAATATACCTCATTATACTTAATAATTGGTAAGATATTCAACCTTTGAATTATAAAGATTAAATGCTAAATAATTTATCCCCAAGTAAATCAAAATGTTCTTTAGATTAATGGTATAAAAGTAGGTAATGGAGGTCGTCCCACAAGGACGGCCTCTTTACGTGTTGGCGTATTAAAATTAACAAACAATAATTAAATCATGATTAAAGTTACAAAATCAAATGAAAGTCACATTGCAGCTCTACTGTTGGTAGTTGCCATGTCATTTGCATTTTTTGCGGCGGGTGCAAGTTTTGCCCAAGCAGAAGAAGCAACTTCTACAGAAGACGTTGCTGAAACAAGTAAAAAGTCTGAAATGGTGAAGCAGATAGATTCTCTTCGAGCCATGCTGGCTGAGCGGAAAGCCGCTTTAGAAACCAAGAAGGCAGAATTTAAACAAGAGCGTCAAGAAACTAAAGCCGAATTTAAAATTAACAAAGAAGAATTCTTTGCTAGTTTAGAAGGTTTAACTGAAGAAGAAAGACGAGCAGCGATGGTGGAGTTTATTGCTAACGTTAAGGAACAAATTGCGGCTAGAAAAGCTGAGTTTGAAGCTAATAAGGCAGATTTCAAACAAGAAAAGGAGGCAGTGAAAGACGTGTTTAAGCAAAATAAAGAGGAGCTAAAAGATGCTTTTAAACAAAGTAAAGAAAAAGATGAATTGTCAGGTTTGACTCGAGAGGAAAAAATTGCCGCTATTTTGGTAAAAGTTGAAAAATTCAAGCAGCAATTATTGAGTCGTGTAGACGATAGTGAAGATACCAATGATGACTCAGAGGATGATGAAGCAGATGATACGAGTGACGATTCAGACACTGATGACTCAGAGGATGATGATAGCTCAGATGATTCTGATGCAGATGAGACACAGTCTTAATCTTAAATAAGATAATAAAACAGCCTTCATTATGAAGGCTGTTTTTTATTTGGTATATTAATGAGTAATGTCAAAGCTAAATTTTAGACTAAAAACAGCGGTTATGGTTTTAGGCTTGTTTTTGGTACTTCCTCAATCCGTGCCAGCTCAAGAATTACATAACGATAATCAAGGCACTTGGCGAGGCTTGGTGAGCGAGGTGCAATCTGAAGAAATTAAAATAATTCCCGGTACGGATACGGAGCATAAATATCAAACTTTAAGGGTAGAAGTTTTGGATGGTCCAGAGCAGGGAAAAAATATAATCATTGAAAATGATTATTTGGAATTAGAAAAGGGCGATAAATTTTATTTTAATCATTTAGTATTTATTGATGGCTCAGAAGTTTATGCCGTAACTAATCTAGATAGGAGAGACTCATTAATTTTTTTCGCTAGCCTCTTTGTGATAGTGGTTTTAGCTTTCGGTCGCTGGCAGGGTTTTAGAGCTCTGGTTTCTCTGGCCGTTAGCTTCGGAGCAATTTTTTATGTTTTATTGCCAGGCTTGCTAAAGGGTTACAATCCATTATTGATAAGTTTTTTGGTGGCTTCGGCTATTTTGGCAGCGGCTATTTTCTTTACTCACGGGATTAATCGCATGTCGGCGGTGGCCTATGGCGGTACCATGTTGTCGATTTTATTGACCGGAATACTAGCTGTAGTAGCCGTTAAGATGAGTGATTTATCAGGCTTTGTTAGTGATGAATCAGTTTACTTAAATCTAAATACTGGTGGCACTTTAGATTTTACTGGTCTTTTGCTGGGAGCGATTATCATCGGTGTCTTGGGTGCACTAGACGATATCGCGATTACTCAAGCCGCTGTAGTAGCAGAGTTGTTTGATTCTAATGAAGCGATGAGTAAATTGGAGGCTTATCAACGAGCAATTAGGGTAGGAAAGGATCATGTCGGAGCTTTGGTTAATACACTGGTTTTAGCCTATGCTGGAGTGTCTTTACCTTTATTACTTTACTTCAATTTATCAGCCCTTAGTTTTTGGTCTTTAGTCAACTCAGAAATTTTTGCTACCGAAATAATCCGCACCATCGTCGGGAGTATTGGCTTAGTCATGACGGTACCGATTGTAACTTCGTTAGCGGTAATTTATTTAAAAGGCCACAAAGTAAATTCAGCTCATTCGCATAATCACGGACACGGCCATTAATGGCTACTAAATTTTAATGAAAATCCTCAACAAAGTAATTACAATTTGTAGGATTGTGTTCTTTAACGGTTTTTATAAGAGCCTCGCAAGCCGCTGTTTGACCACAAACATAAACGTCGCTGTCGTTGAAATCAAATTCTGCTAGGTGGTTTTGAATGTAGCCAGTTTTATAAATATTATTTGCATCAGGCTGAGACAATATATATTCAACTAATACTTGTTTATGTTCAGTTTTTATTTTGTCAAAATAATCCTGATGTAAGATTTCAGCTTCGGATCGATTACCGGTGAGGATAGTAATATTAGTCACACCAGCTTTATTTATAAAGTGAGAAGCTAATGATTTTACTACTCCAGCGCCAATCCCAAAACCAAAAAGATAGATTTTTTTTGAGTTCATTTTTTCAGCCGTATTTAGACCCAATGGTCCCATAACCTCGATGGCTTTACCGATTATTCCATCTTCCCAAAAGAGAGGAGTAACTGCGCCAGTAGGATTTAGTCTAATTGAAACTTTAATTTTTTGTTGCTCCGACTCGTCTGAGGAAACCGAAAAAGCTCGACGTAGTTTCTCACCATTTTTATCGATAAAAACATTTACAAAACAACCAGCGGTAAAACCAAGGGGCTCAGGTAGAGTAATTTCTACTTCGCGAGCGGTAGTACTCAAGTCATTGATATGACTGATAACGGCTGGCATTTTTTTAATTGGTTTCATAAGTTTAATTAAGCGGGGTTAATAGCTAATTTAGCTTGGCGGTTTTTAATAAAAGCTAAGACGGTCACAAAGGTAACTACTATCAAGTAGAAAATCATAGTTGAGTCGCCAAAGACAAATAAGAGATAGAAGCTACTACCATAAAAGTAGACATAAGATAAACGTTGAATTCTTTTCCACCAAGCACCGAGGATTTTTTTGGAAAGATTGTTGGAAGTTACTAAAAGGAGCAGAGCTGAAATATCAGCCAGATGAGCTAGTAGAGCTAGTCCACTTAATGACCAGTAGTCTGAAGTGGCAAAAGCAGAGAAGTACCCAGCTGGATTGATGATTATTTTGGAAATAATAAAGGAAATAATAATGGCCGCTGAAAATACTCCAGCTCCTTTGCGGAGGATTACTAGGGGCCGAATGAATTTAAATTGCGGTAACAAGTCTGCCAATGGTCGAATTAACATCACAGCAAACAAACTGATATGTGCCCAAAAATATAGTAAATTTTGATTAACAGAGTCAGGGTAGAAAACTAATAAACTTGGTAAAATCATTAGCATGGCGATTGAAACCACCAGTAGAAGCGTTTGAGAATTTTTAATGAGGTTTAAATAAGTTTTCATACAATGTTGGTTAAAGTTGTGCCGTCGGTTCTTACTATAAAATATTTAAAGTCAGTTTTCTCTAAAAGTTTTTCTAGGGCCTCTATTCCGCTGACAATCGCCATTGTGGCATAGGCTTCAGCTACGGCCCCGTCTTTATGGATAATGGAGGCAGAAATGATATTCGTTACAGGGTTATGTAAACCATCTTTAGCTAGTATATGATGACGTTTGTTTCCGGCTACTGTCCAAGTTCTTTTATACGTGCCACTGGTAGTCAAGCTAGTGTCTTTAAGGGGAAGGGGGGTTTCACTTTCTGTTACTGGGTTATAGAGATAAAATTCAAAATGCTTACCAGTGCTATCTAAACCCATAGTGTGTAGGTCGCCACCGATATTTATTATTAATCCACCTATCGTTGATTCATATTTTTTAAATATGGCCTGGGCTAGTTTAGTAGCCAGATAACCCTTCAACATTCCTCCGAAATCAAGTTTTTGGTCAGGTTGTAAAGTTACTAGTCCAGTTTTTTTATCAATCGTAATATTGGATAAATCCAGATTGTATTTGTCAGTAGTAACAGAAGCTAATTCCTTTTCTAAGTTAGTATAATCCTCGGAATAGCCTTGTCTTTCAATTTGAATCAGTGGGTTAAAGGCGCCATTGGTTTCCAGACTCAATTCAATACTACGTTTTAGAACGGTCAAGAAAATATCAGATACCACTAAACTTTTTTTATTGTTTAGCTCGCTTAACTCACTAGTTGATATAAACCTAGAAAAACGATTTTCGTAATCTTTAATTTGCGAGAAAATTTCAGCCGCAATTTTATCGCCTTCCGTTTCAGGTTCAACAATAACAGAGACTGTTGCAGTCGTGCCCATTAACTTTTGTTGGTAAGCGAATTCTTGCATGTGTAAAATCTAAAATTACTAGCTGGAGCTAAAATGAGGTTACTAAACGTTGTTTAAATTAATCTCTATCATGTAATTCATAATGTTATATTACTATTGAAATATCTGTAACGTTTCAATCAAAATACAGCATATACTAAATGACTGCATTAATGTTGCAACTGTTTATTATAAATCTTATTCTTATTTTCTATGACTGCCTTAATTACTATTCTTATTTTAGCTCTCGGAGGTGGAACTGTCGCTGTCACTTCCGATTCGGCTAAACCTGGTGATTTTCTCTACTCGGTAGATAGAACGCTTGAAGATATGCAACTTGAATTGGCTCGATCAGATGAAAAGAAAGCTGGTCTGACTAAAGAATTTACTGAAGAAAGACTAAAAGAGCTAAATGAAATTATCGAGGAAGAAATAGTTGTTTCTCCAGCTAATGATATTGATCAGATAAATACTGCTACCAGTTCAGCGAATGAAACTGATTTAATGATTACCGCCAAGGTTTATGTTGATACAACAGTCATTAAATTTGAATTTGCTGGTAAAGAATTGTATTTTGAAACTGAGGCAAATAATCGAGCGGAGATAATTGTGGCTATTCAGGAATTATTTTCAATGCTGAGTATAGAGAAAATAGAAAGTAGTTTAAATATAGTAGAGGAAAATCGTGAAAGCCGATTAAAAGATAAAGGGGTAGTTTCGGTTTCGCCAGCGGGTGAGACGAGAATTAAGTCAGCCATTGAAAGTCTGCTAACTTTTCTAGATGAAACAAATTTGGATGGAAAAAATAAGAAAAATTACATCAATCTTCTCGACGGCCAAGTAACAGGAGTAACTGAGTTCACTCGGGTAGAGCGGTCAGGAGACACTGTAGTGATTGGAGGTGCCAAAAGTCCGATTAATATTAATCTAAAAGATGATGGAGATAGTCAGATTGAAATACAAAATGATAAACAAAAACTTTCAATTGAGACCAAAGACAAAACAGTATCAGTGGTAGAAGAGCCCCAGCCCTATGTTAAAACTCAAACCATAGATTCCAGTGTGACCTTAAATTTTTCAGCGGAGGCTCAGATTTTTACCGACACCACAGTAGTTAAATTGGTTTTTGATGACGAAGACCTATATGTATCAACTCAAGCCAAAACCAGATTGGGTATTATCGCGGCTATTAAAGAAGATTTCCCAGCTTTGGCAGATGACTTGATTGATGCTAACTTAACGATAGAAAAACTTAATCGAGTTAGTGTGCCTGAAGATAGCGGACAAGTATCTGTCCCAGTGGTTACTAATAAAATTAAATCTGAACGCGAGTATGAAGATGATGAGGAGGACGAAGAAGATGAAGAAGATGAAGAAGATGAGGACGAACGAGAATACGAAGATGATTAATAACTCAGCGGTCGACCAAAATAAATTATTTGTATGAAAAAAGATATAAAAAATGTAGCTATAACCTTTTCCTTAATTTTGCTTACGTCTTTTATTAGTACCTCATTTTATGCCAAGGAAGTTTCCGCTAAGCAGGTATTAGAAAAACGACAAGAAGAGTATTTGTTAAAAGAAAATCAGGCGCTGGAGGCCATGCAGGCACTCTTAATTGAGAGAATAGCCGAACTGGAGTCGGTGGCAGAAATTACCACAGATTCAGTTGAGCCTATTGCAGTTGCAAAACCAGTCCCAGTTGCAGTAACTGAAGATAAAACTCAAGTAGTAGTTAAAACCAATACAGCTCAGCAACAAATTGATGAGCAAGTTAAACTTCAGGCTAAAGCTGAGGCTGATGCTTTAGCAAAACAAATTGCTGCCGCAAAAGCGGCCGCAGCCAAAAAAGCGCAGGCTGATGCTGCAGCTTTAGCTGCGGCTAAAGCGGCTAGACAGACTCAAGCTAGTTAAGCCTAAGTTTGTTCGTTTCAGGTTTGCTTCAGGTTGAATATTTAAAATAAATTAAGATTAACAAAAATAACAAATTTTATTATGGCTCAGTATGTATGTTTAGAGTGTGGTTGGATTTATGATGAAGCTATAGGAGACCCAGAGCGTGGAATTGCACCGGGTACAACCTGGGAATCTTTGCCAGATGATTTCAAGTGTGCAGATTGTGAGGTTCGCAAAAGCGACACTCATATGTGGCAACGTTTAGACTAGATCAATTTAATTGACAATCTCCATTATTATGGTAATAATGGAGATTGTTTTGTTCATCTATAAGGGGAAGTCGAATGCTAATATTATGCATTATTTTATTTGTACTGGTTGTTTTGTTGGTCATCTTGGCCTTACACCAATGGCGTAAGATTAAATATTCAGATTTAAAAACGAAAGGTTTAAGTGAATACATTATTCATGTAAATGAAGTTTTAAGTGCAAAAGAAGCTGAGTGTGAGCGATTGCTTGAGTTGGCTAGTACTGACGTTTTGACCGGTTTATTAAATCGCCGTACCTATGATGAAGTTATCGAGAGATTCAAAGCTTCATTATCAGGGGGTGAACATAACCGTAAAAATGGATTAAAGTCAGTCGGACTCATTATGATTGATGTTGATTACTTTAAGCAAGTTAACGACAATCATGGACATAGTATCGGTGATGAGGTTTTGAAGTCAGTAGCGAAGGCAATTAAAATTTCATTACGACAGTCAGACTTAATTTTCAGAATGGGTGGCGATGAATTTTCGGCTTTGATTCCCAATGTTAATAGTGTTGGCATCAGACTATTAGCTGAAAAAGTTAGAAGATCAGTAGCGGAATTAACTTTCAAAGCTGAAATTAAAGTCACGACGAGTATGGGTGGCGCCATTGCTCAAAATGAAGTCGAGTTCAATAATTTAAGTATTTTGGCTGACAAAGCTTTATACAAAGCAAAAAATAAAGGTCGCAATTTTTTCCAACTTTACAAATAGTACTATTTTATAAAAGGATACATATATATGTATCCTTTTTATTTTAATGAGCGATGGCTAAACAAATCACTTTGACACCAGGAGGTAGTTTTTTTAATAACGCTTGCTTAGCTTCAAGTAGGGTGGTACCGGTAGTAATTACATCATCAACTAAGACTAGACCAGTGTCCGGTGAGAGATTTTGGATTTTATCGTTAGCCATAAAGGCCCCAGTTAAATTCTTGGCTCGGTCATGCTTATCTAGTTTGGTCTGAGGCGCTGTATCTCTAACTCGCTTTAGTAGGTCAGTTCTAATTTTTATATTTTCTGGACAAGCTCTTAGAATACTCACGACTTGGTTATGTCCCCGGGCTCGATAGCGCGCACTGCTTAAGGGGACAGGAACGTAAATTAGGTTTAAATTTTTCTCTTGCTCCCAAAGACTTAAAAACTGAGCCAATATTTTCGGTGCTAAAGGGTTACGTTCAAATTTATTAGCAGTTATGGCAGTTTGGATTAAAGGTTCATGATAGTTTGTAAGAAAAATAATCCCTAGGTGTTGATTGGGTCGGTATAAGTTTTTGATGGCAGTTTGATCTATTCCTCTCAGGGTCAGTTCTGTTTCGGTGGGCGGAAAGATAAAGTCAAAAATTTTATTTAGTAATCCTTGCATAAATATAGTCATCTATAAATTCTTCATGTTAGAATATTAACAAGATATGAATTTTATCAGTAGTATTTTTTCCGCTACCAAAAGTGATTTTGATTCAACTACTAAAAGTGTAGTTGGTATTGATATTGGTTCTTCTTCAATCAAAGTAGTTGAATTGCAGGAAAAAAAAGGAGTGATTACTTTGGCTACTTATGGTGAAGTTCAGCTTGGACCTTATGTTGGTAAGTCAGTGGGGGAATCAGTGGTGCTTGATGCTAATAAAGAACAGGCGGCACTAGTAGACGTGATTCGTGAATCAGCGGTTAAGACCAGAAATGCAGTTTTTGCTACACCACTATCCGCTAGTTTTGTGACTAATGTTACTTTAGAGGCTGACGCCGATGCTGACCTATCGTCTATGGTAAGAGTCGAAGCTCGTAAAGTTATACCAGCTTTGCTCAGTGAAGTGACTTTGGATTGGGCTGAAGTGGAGGTGACTAAAGACGAGCAATCAACTAATGAAAAGAATACTCGTAATGTTCTGATTGCGGCTATTCAAAACTCTGCTTTAGAAAGATTTAAGGTTCTAATGCAATTTGTCGGACTCAAACAACCACCAACTGAAATTGAGTGTTTCAGCGTTATCAGGGGACTTTTTAATAACGAAGAAAATGATATAGCGATTATTGATATTGGAGCGGTTTCGGCCAAGCTATATATTGTTAGAAAGGGTTTGCTTATGCGTATGTACCGGATTAGAGCTGGTGGAGCCATCGCTACCAAGCAAATTTCTGAAGTTTTAAATGTGACTTTTGAAGAGGCGGAAGCACTAAAATTTACCGCTGATAAAAATTCACCAGATTTCTCAGACCTTAAACGAGCTCACAACTCAAGCTATGATCGAGCTTTTAGAGAATTTAACCAAGTACTGCGTGAATACGAAAGTAAAACCGGTATTAAGTTAACCTCAGTTTACTTAACTGGTGGGGGAGCATTGTTCCCAGGAACCGATGCCCACCTTAAAGAATTTTTGAATCGAAGTATTACTATCGCCAATCCGTTTTCTAAAATCGCTTATCCAGCTTTTATGGACGACACCATGAAAGCGATTAGCCCATCTTTCTCGGTAGCATTAGGAGCAGCGATAAGAATTTTTGAATAAAGTTTCCACAGCCATAATAAGCTTTAAAAATAATTGAAGCGTATAATAAAAACATGCCAGATCTTTCAAATAATAATTCATTCATACCAAAGCGTGGTCCTGTAAATAAAAAAAAGCAGGGTGCGGCTTCACGTCCGGTTTATGTATTTACTATTATTAGTTACATACTGATGTTCTCTACTTTAATTGCTACTGGCGGAGTCTACTTTTATGGCAAGGTAGTAGACAAACAACTAAGTAATGAAGTTGCTGCTCTCAATACAGCTATTAGTAGCTTTAGTGAGTCAGATATGCAACGAGTTTTAGAATTTGATCTACGTTTAAGTCAAGCTGAAGACAGATTGAGCCATAGTGTTTCAGTGGCCTCAGTTTTTGATGCCTTGGAAAGTGCTACGATTGATACAGTTCAGGTTGCTTCCTTAGATTTAAAACGTGAAAAGGACGAGCAGTTTATTTTAGCCGCTACTATTGAAACTGATTCATTTGATTCAACTATTTTCCAGCGAGGTGTTTATCAACGTAATCAAACAATTTCTAATGTGGCTATTACTTCTTTGCAGAATGGAAATACTAGTAATTTGATTGATAAAAATAACACGTTTGATAACTCAATACCCGAGATTACTTTTATTGCTGAGTTGAATGTTCCGTTAACGGCCGTGCCTTATGTTGCTAATCAGGCTCCAATTTTAACTTCACCAATTATTATTACTGAACCAGCTTTAGATATAGCTACCACAACTGAGGAGACTGCTGATACAGAGACAGTTAATAACGAAAACATATGATCCCTAAAGGTTTATTTACACAAATCGGAATGATTATAGTAGCGGTAGCTTTAATCTTTACCTACGTACAACCAGCTTTTGTTAAAATTGGAGCAGTTCAAGACGATATAGAAATTTACCGAGAAGAAAGTAAAAAAGTCATTTCTGTTAACTCTCAGCTAGCGAGTTTAATTTCACGTCTCGACAGTATTTCCAATGATGATAAGAGACAGCTACTAACTTACATGCCTGATGTTGTGGATGTTATAGCGGTGCCAAGAGATTTGTTACTTATTTCAAATGAAGCGGGAGTTCTTTATAAGGACGCTACTTTTTTTGGCATAGATGAAGAGTCTAAGAAAGTTGATACTGAAAATAACTTACATCAACCATTGAAATACGTGTTTACCTTATCAGTTGAAGGTACTTACTCACAAATAAAGAATTTGTTTAGGTTGATGGAACAAAATAATTATCCGCTTGAGGTTCAATCTGTAAATATAAAACAAATTGACGGTGGCTTCTTGGCCGCTGAGATAGAAATAGCGACCTACTCATATCAAGAGCAAGTTACTAGTAATAAAATTAATTTTTAATTATGGGAAAAACAGCTACTAATCTTGCTATCGCTCTAGGACTCATAACCGTTGTGTTTGCTGGTTATTATGTTTATACCCAAAATTCACAACCGGCTCTAGATTTTAGTGAAAATCAACAAACTCTACAGAATATGCTGAATAATACAAAGGTTTTTATTGAGAGACGACAAGTTTTGGATAAGGTCTCATTAAATATTGGGTTATTTGAAGATGACCGATTTCAGTCTTTGCGTAGTTTCACTACTCCAATTCAGGAAAGGCCAGTCGGAAGACCAAATCCTTTTGCTCGGCCTAGCGCGGCTAATACTTCAGACGTAAATAGTTTATAGGTAATTATGGATCCACTACAAGCACTAAAACAGCGTGGTGGTGTTGACGAATCCTTCATCACTCAAGCCGAAAATATTATCAATGAAACTGGTCGGTCATACGAGTCAGTCTTTGTTGAGTTGGGAATGGGGAAGGATGACGTTAGAAGTTTTTTAGCTGACTACTATCAAGTACCAGCTTTTGTTGTGCCAGAAGGGTTTACCGTCAAGCATGAGGTTTTAGCTTATATCTCAGAAGATTCAGCCATGCATTATCACATGGTGCCGTTAATGATTGATGATGATGTTTTTGTAGTGGGAGTAAATAATCCCGATAACCTACAAATGCGTGAGGCTCTAAACTTCATTAGCACCAAACATAATATTCCTTATCGTTTGGTTTTTATGCTGGAGGAGGATGTAAAAAAGGTCCAGGCTTTTTATCAAAATCTTGAAGGAGATGTTGGAGATGCGCTTGAAACATTGGAGACTGAACTCGATCAAGAAATTGCCGCTAGTCTAGAGGGGGCCTCTCAGGAGTCAAAAGATGAGATGGATCATATTGAGGAAGATGCGCCGGTGACAAAAATTGTGGCGACAATTCTTCGCTATGCGGTAGATGGAAGTGCTTCTGATATTCATATTGAACCAACTCCACAAAAGGTAGGAGTACGCTTCCGAGTTGATGGTATTTTGGCTACTAGTTTGGAGTTACCAAGAAATGTTCATATGGCAGTAGTGGCTAGAGTAAAAATTTTATCATCAATGCGTCTCGATGAAAGAAGAAAACCCCAAGACGGTAGATTTTCAGCTACTTTTGATGATAGAAAAATTGATTTTCGTGTTTCTGTTTTACCTACTAATCATGGCGAAAAGGTGGTAATGCGTATTTTAGATACTAGTAAAGGAGTTCGTACTCTAGAAGAAAGTGGTATTTCAAAAACAAACCTCGACATCATTAAAAAAATCGTTCAAGAGCCTTATGGAATTATTTTAATTTCTGGTCCAACTGGTTCTGGTAAATCAACCACTCTTAGAGCGATGATTCAAGTAGTTGATACACTTTCTAAAAACGTGATGTCACTGGAAGATCCAATCGAATACAACATGGAAGGTGTTAGTCAGTCACAAATTAGACCGGAAATTGATTATACTTTCGCTCGCGGTTTGCGTTCAGCTTTGCGTCAGGACCCTGACATCATCATGGTGGGGGAAATTCGAGATAAAGAAACGGCCCAGTTAGCGATTCAAGCCGCACTCACTGGACACTTGGTGTTATCTACTATTCACACCAATAACGCTATTGGAGTTATTCCTCGATTGATTGATATGGGAGTAGATCCTTATTTGATTGCTCCAACTCTAAAGATGGCGATTGCGCAAAGATTGGCGCGCACGCTTTGTAAGGGTAGTGGCCGAGAAGAAAAAATCACTAGTGCTACTAAAATGAGAATTGAAAGAAGTTTTAAAACTTTGCCAGAAAAGTACCATAGTCGGATTCCTTCAAACGACACTATGTTAAGTCCAGAGCCTTCGCCAACCTGTGTCAGTGGTTATAGTGGAAGAACCGCTGTGACCGAAGTGTTGGCTATAGATGAAGAAATTCAAGAGTTAATTTTAAGAAATGCTTCGGAAGAAGAAATCTTCCAATCGGCTCGTAAAAAGGGATTTGTGACCATTCAAGAGGACGCTATTATTAAGGCTCTTAATCATGAAATTCCTTACGAGGAAATGAACGTATTTAGTACCAAGATTGGGACTGAAAATGATATTGATGATGATTACACTGTCGATAACCAAACCGAAAATAAAATTTCAGAGGCTATAATTGAAGATGATGAAACTACTGCTAATTGATGATGATAAGTTTTTGCGTGATATGTATGCAATTAAATTTACTCAGAGTGGTTACGAGGTTGAAGTAGCAGACAGTTCAGCCACAGCCTTAACTAAAATTAAGAATACACCTGACTTTGATGTTATCTTGTTGGATATGATTATGCCGGGAATGACCGGGATTGAATTGATACAGGAGATTAAAAAGGAGTTTCCAAATTTGGAAACTAAATTTATAGTTCTATCAAATCAAGGTCAGGAGGAAGATATTGAAAAAGCCAAAGAAGCGGGAGCAGTAGGGTATATTATTAAAGCCGAGTCAGTTCCGAGCGATGTGGTAAAAAAAGTTGAAGAGTTTTCTAAAAAATAAATTATGTCAGTTGATTACAAAAAAGAATTAAACCTACTAATTGATCTTATCCTACAGGAGCAAGCTTCGGATCTGCACTTATCAGTTGGATCTCATCCTTTGATTAGAGTTTCAGGTACTTTAATTCCACTAGTTAAAAAACCAATCTTAACAGAGGCCGATGCTAAAGCTTTTGCTAAGGTGTTGATGCGTGATGATCAGTTCACGCGCTATCTAACTTACGAAGAAATCGACTTTTCGTTTGAAAATACTGAAGGAGTCCGGTTTCGTGGTAACGCCTTTTTTCAGAGAGGCAAAATGGGTATTGCGTTACGTTTAATTCCGAATGTAATTAGAAATTTCGATGAACTAAATCTGCCACCTATCCTAGAGAGTTTCACTCAACGTTCACAAGGTTTCTTTCTTTGTGTTGGTCCAGTGGGACAAGGTAAGTCAACCACTTTAGCTGCGATGGTTAATAAAATTAATGCCACTCGAGCTGAACATATCGTAACCATTGAGGACCCGATTGAATATGTTTATCAAGAAGAAAAATCTTTAATTGATCAAAGAGAAATTGGGATTGATTCTAAAAACTTTGAAACCGCCCTCAATGCTACTTTTCGTCAGGATGTGGACGTCATCTTAGTGGGGGAAATGCGCAACAAGGAAACTATCGGCGCAGCGGTAACGGCGGCTGAAACTGGACACTTGGTGTATTCAACTCTGCACACAAATGACGCTGCCCAAACCATTAACCGTATTGTCGACTCTTTCCCTGGTGATCAACAAGATCAAATCCGCGTGCAATTAGCTGGTTCTTTGATTGCTATTTTTTCACAAAGACTAATACCGC
>CAZWXM010000004.1:20060-25033 GCA_964637855.1 uncultured Candidatus Saccharibacteria bacterium
CGCGTGCAATTAGCTGGTTCTTTGATTGCTATTTTTTCACAAAGACTAATACCGCATATTGCTGGTGGCTTAGTGCCAGCTTATGAATTATTGATTAACAACACCGCTGTCAGTAATTTGATTCGTGAGAATCGAATCCATGAAATTCCTTCAGTGATTGAAACTGGTCTTGAGCAAGGTATGATTGATATGAATCGCTCTTTAGCGCGGTTGGTTCAGAATGGAGATATTACAGTTGAGAATGCTTTTGTGCATTCTAATAATCCCAAAGGACTTGAAAGACTAATTTAATTTTTATATATGCTCTTTAATTATAAAGCTATTGATAGCGCCAACATTCAACGAGAAGGAACCGTAGAAGCTCCCACAGTCGACGCGGCTATTTCAGCTGTACAAAAAAGAGGCTATACTCTAATTTCAATTGACGAAACAGTCCAAGATAAAGGTTTATTTGGAGCTTTAAATATAAACTTTAGTTTCTTTCAATCAGTCTCTAATAAAGATGTGGTTATTTTGTCACGACAGATTTCTACTTTGTTTCAAGCTCAAGTTTCACCCCTTCGAATTTTTAGATTGCTGTCAGCTGAAGTAGAAAATCCCCAGCTTAAGCTAGCTATGAATCAAATTGTTGAAGACTTGCAAGCTGGTAGTTCTATTTCTCGAGCTTTGGCCGCTCACCCTGATATATTTTCTTCCTTTTACGTAAACCTAGTTCGGTCAGGTGAAGAGTCAGGCTCACTAGAAAGATCATTTGCTTATTTGGCTGATTATCTAGATAGGCAATATGAAGTGATTTCTAAAGCTCGCAATGCTTTAGTTTATCCAGCATTCGTAGTTTCTATCTTCGTGGTAGTTATGGGTATGATGCTTACTTTAGTGATTCCGAGCATTGCTAAAATCCTGACTGATTCCGGACAAGAATTACCAATCTACACTCGGATAGTGATTGGTATTTCAGACTTCATGGTCAATTACATTGTAGTTATATTATTAGTGATAGCCGGAGGTGGTATTTCATTATGGCGCTTTTCCAAGACTGACGTAGGTCGAAGAACGATTGATGAATTTATTATTTCAGTCCCATACCTAGGAGATTTACAGAAGAAATTATTATTGACTCGTATTTGTGACAACATGGCCACTATGCTGGGAAATGGTATATCTATCGTTCAAGCTTTGGAAGTAACGGCTGATGTGGTTGATAATACTGTTTATAAAGAAATCATCGAAGCCTCTTTACTTGAAGTAAAAGGGGGAAGGTCGTTTGCTGATTCGATTGCTGAGTATCCAGAGATACCAGGGGTATTAGCCCAAATGGCTAAGGTGGGAGAGGAAACTGGAAGTTTAGGTAATATTCTAAATACACTAGCAAACTTTTATCGACGCGAAGTTAATAATGCAGTCGACACTTTAATTGGTTTAATTGAACCAGCGATGATTGTGATGCTCGGTGTGGGAGTAGGGGTTTTACTCGCTTCCGTGTTGATGCCAATCTACAACCTAACATCTGCTTACTAGACTTTTCCCCATCCTCTTACGAATTAAAAAAGTTAGGTCGTATAATTAAATTAACTACGAACAACGTAGGAATCTAACTTCAGATACACAGCTGATATCTGAAGTTAAATATTTAAAAATAAACTCAAATTAATTATTTTATGAAAAAAACACTACAAAGAGGTTTTACATTGATTGAACTTCTCGTTGTGATTGCGATTATTGGTATTTTGGCAGCCGTAGTTTTAGCTTCGCTAAACGATGCTCGTCAAAGTGGATCTGACGCTTCAATCAAGCAAAGTCTTGGTAATGCTCGTTCACAAGCAGAAATTGTTTATAACCGAAATGGAGACTTTACATACGCTGCAGTGTGTGACGACACTAAGGTACAACAGTTAGTGGTAGCTGCTAATGACGCAGCTGGAGCTGCTGGAGCACCGACTTATAACGCCGCTCCTGCCGCTGGACGAGCTGCTTGTAACGACTCGGCTACTGCTTGGGCAATTCAGTCACCATTAGCCTCATCTCAAGGAGCCTCATACTGGTGTGTAGACAGTGATGGTTTCGTGGCTAGTACATCAGCCGCTCTTGGCAGTGCTACAGACTACACTTGTAACTAATTTTAGTCACAGGTACAAAAAAGCGCCCAACGGCGCTTTTTTTGTTTGTAACCGCCAGTCATGGTAAATCGCTGGTGCTATAATTTTGGTATGAAAGTCTTTAAGTCAGGATTTACTCTTATAGAGTTGTTAGTAGTGATTGCGATTATTGGTATTTTGGCCTCGGTTATTTTATCGGCTTTAAATGATGCTCGTGATCAAGGAGTTGATGCAAAAATCAAAACTGAAATGGACAGTATTGCTAAACGCGCCGCTATCGATAATGCTCAGGTTTTTACTTATAATACAGTTTGTGGTTCTAACGGAGCAACGCAATCACCCGTCATAACAAAAATCATTACTTCTATTGATTCGATGGCCTCCAGTTCAGTTATTTGCAATAGTAGTAACTCAGAATTTGCTGTCTCTGTTCCAGTCGGGAGTATTCATTGGTGCGTTGACAGTGTTGGTACAAAAAAAGAAATCGCTTCTCCTTTAAGCATCTCACCTCTAGAATTGGCTTGTCCATAAATTATGCTTTCACTTGAATCTTTATTACTGCCGACCTCAGTCTTATGTCTGATGGCCTCTGGTTTTGGAGTTATTATCGGCAGTTTTCTCAATGTTTACATTTACCGTTTTCATACTGGTAAATCTCTATCTGGTAGTTCACATTGTTTATCGTGCGGCACTAGACTCAAATGGTTTGAGCTCTTTCCCTTATTTTCGTACTTATTTCTAAAAGGAAAATGTCGGACTTGTGGTTGTAAAATACCAGCTCGGTACTTTTTGGTTGAACTCACTACGGCCATACTTTTTGCCTTAACTATTACTTTAACTACTGACGCTATTGCGATTTTGTTTTACTGGCTGATACTTTCAGTTTTATTAGTGATTACAGTCTATGATTTATATCATTTTATTATTCCTGATGAGTTAACTGCTGTTGCTATAGCCTTAATGACTGGACTTATTTCCTACGAATATTATTTAGGAATCATGAATCCTCACGATATTTTAATTACAGTCTTAGCCGCTCTAGCTGGCTCAGCTTTCTTTTTATTTTTATGGGTTATTTCCAAAGGAGCTTGGTTGGGTTTTGGTGATGTTAAATTAGCTTTTCCGTTGGGACTTTTAGTCGGAGCAACTAAGATTTTTTCCTTCGTAGTTTTATCTTTTTGGATTGGCGCCGCGATAAGTTTATTAATAATGGGCTTTTTAAAAATGAGAAGGGGAAAACAATCCTTACATTTAGAGGGTAGAGCGCTTACAATGAAAAGTGCTATACCGTTTGCCCCGTTTCTGGTTGCTAGTAGCTTAGTCATTTTATTTACCCAGTTTGATGTTCTACACTTATTTAGCTTTATTTAAAATCAATAATCCTTTGGTTAAAAAAAATGGTCAGAGTGGTTTTTCATTGATTGAGCTACTGGTTAGTATCAGTATCATGGTTATTGTGCTGGCGATAGTTTTTGCTAGACAGAGCTCATTTAATAGTGCGGTTATCCTACGTAATCAGGCTTATGAGCTAGCATTGCAAATTCGCGAAATTCAGTTAAATGCCGTTAGTGTTAGCGGTGATGTTGGTGTGTTTCGTTCTGTTTTAGGCGTTTACTTAAATACTAATCCGGCTCAAAGTGGCTCATATAAAATTTTTAACGATGCTGATGATAATGGATATTACGATGCTGGAGAAGAGTACGGTATTCAAGGAATTTTAGATAAAAGATTTGAAATCAGAAATATTAGAGCGGGGGGAGCTACTACTACTGAGCTGGCGATTGTATTTGCGCGACCTAACTTCGATGCTCACTTTGTTGATTCAGGGGGTGAGATTAATGTTACTACTGTGGAAGTAGATGTAGCTTTGCGCGGAGCTACAGGTTCAGGTAATGGCGTGTTACGCACAGTCGAAATAACTTCGACCGGACAGATTACCGTAAAATAAAGCTATGCAACGACAAGAGAAATATCAATCCGGATTTACTTTGATAGAAATGATAGTTTCATTGGCAGTTTTTACGACTGTGATTGGTATTTCAGTCGGTTCACTACTGATTTTAATTGGGTCTAACCGTCAACTACAAACTGAACAAACCGTAATGACAAATCTTTCTTTTGCGCTTGATAGTATGACGCGAGAGATTAGAACCGGCGTACATTACTACTGTGAATCAAGTCCAAATACAAACGGAGCAAATAATATTTTTAATCCAGCGAACAATCTAGACACTATTCTCGGCGAGACTGTTAATGATTGTCCAAATGGTAGAGCGGGTAATCAGTCTTTACACGGAATTGCCTTCTCGGAAGGGGGAGATAGTATTACAGGTTTGGAAGATAGAATTTTGTATTATCACGATGCTGATGACGGTAAAATTTATCGTCGCGTTGGTGATGGACCAGCACAATCAATTGTTTCTTCGGGAATTTATGTTACAGATGCTGATTTTTATGTGACAGGTAGTGAGCCACTGAGTAATAATGAAGAAACACAATCTATGGTTACTATTTTTATTGAAGCTAGAGATATAAATGACCCAACCAATAAAGCTTATAAAATCCAAACAACAGTAACGCAACGCACACTTGATATATGAAATATAATTCAACCCAAAGTGGATTTAGTTTAGTTGAAACTCTAGTAGCGATTACTATTTTGTTGATAGTTATTGTTGGTCCAATGTCGATAGCAGCAACGGCCGCCAGGAGTACTAGTTTTTCTAGTGAGCAGGTAGTGGCCTTTTTCTTGGCTCAAGAAGGAGCTGAAATTGCTCAAAAAGCGCGGGAAGATATTTTATTGAGGCATTTCCTTGATGTTAGTGACGGAAGCTATCTTGCCGATACTTGGGGTTTGTTTGCTGACACTTCAAATTC
>CAZWXM010000004.1:25133-31623 GCA_964637855.1 uncultured Candidatus Saccharibacteria bacterium
GTGACGGAAGCTATCTTGCCGATACTTGGGGTTTGTTTGCTGACACTTCAAATTCGGGGATATATAAAAATTGTTTTAGTACCACTGGTTGCGGTCTAGAATTAAATACAGATGCTTCAGGTAGTATAAAAACTCCAATTTCTTGTTCTGCTAATTCCGGAACAGCTTGTAAATTATATTTTGATACAACTAAGGAGCGTTCAAGATATAACTATACAGTTGGATCAGAAACCACTCCTTATTCCCGAGTAATTAATTTTGAGGAGATTAGCGATCATGAAATCAAGGTTACCTCAACGGTTTATTGGCGTACCGGTTCACAACGAGCAGCACAAGAAGTAAAGGTAGAAACTTATTTGTTTGATGTATATGGAAATTAATATGAATAAATCAAATCAAGAAACCGGTTTTGCTTTGTTAATGACATTGATTGTAGTTAGTGTGGTAATTACGGTTGGAATGTCGATTTTAGATTTATCAATTAAACAAATTAAACTTTCTACTAACGCTAAGGAATCTGAAGTGGCTTTTCATGCTGCTAACGCAGGAATGGAGTGTGCTCGGTATTGGCGTCGAGCGGAGTCAGATAAAATGGAAGTTGGTAATTCGATAACGCCAGATTGTTTTGCTGTTGGTACGGCTGCTTATAGTGACCAAGAGATTACTAGCGGTGTGACTGGAGATGGACAAGTTTATCAATATGAATATGAATTTACTTGGGGTGGAGCAGACCCTCGTTGTACCCAAATCAATACTCTAGTAGCATCATCCAGTGCGCTTGGGACTGGAGTTACTACCACTAATATGACCACTCTAGTTCCAGGTTATCCTGATGGAAATGATAAATACTGTGAAGCTGGGGCTAGGTGTACGGTAATTTCCGTTAAGGGTTACAATCGTCCTTGTAGCACTGTAAATGGCTATGGTACCGTTCAACGCGAAGTACTGCTACAATTCTAAGTATGAGCCGACAGGAAGACAAAAATAGACTGCAACAGCTGCGGGAAACCGTTGAGTATCATAGACAGCGTTATCATAAGGAAGATAATCCAGAAATTAGCGACCAGGCTTACGACGCTTTGTTATTGGAGCTGCAACAGCTGGAAGAAAAAGTTGACGGTCAGGTTAGTTCGGCTAGCACTACGGTGGGGGGAGAAACCAATGAAGCTTTTGCCAAGGTTAAACACAAAGTTAAACAGTGGTCTTTCGATAATATTTTTTTAGAGACTGAATTGATAGATTGGGACGAACGACTAAAGCGTTTGTTAAATGAGGCTGATCAATCGGTTGCAAAATTAGCTTATGTGGCGGAGCATAAAATTGATGGTTTAAAGTTAGTAATTGAATATAAGGCCGGTAAATTTTTTCGGGCCTCTACCAGAGGCAACGGTGTGATTGGTGAAAATGTTTCTCACACTGCCAGCACTATAAAATCTTTACCTAAGGTTTTACCAGCTAACATTGATTTAATTTGCATTGGTGAGGTTTGGTTATCAGAATCAGATTTTCAATATTTAAATAAAGACCGAGCCAAAAATGCTGAGCCGTTATTTGCTAATCCTAGAAATGCAGCGGCTGGAACTTTAAGGCAATTAGAAGCTGAAGTGGCGGCTAAGCGCAATCTTTCCCTAACGGTTTACGACATTGATTATTTAGATGTTAAAACTGAAAAAATCACACCGCCAAAAACTCAGTGGGAGGAGTTAGCTCTACTTAAAAAGTTAGGTTTTCCAGTGAGTGCCAATTCTGAAGTATGTGACTCAATAACAGAAGTACAAAAATACTATAATCACTGGCTAAAAAAACGAAATGATTTAACTTATGGAGTAGATGGTATTGTTATGAAAGTTAACGATATTAAATTACAAAAATTACTAGGCTTCACAGCCAAGGCTCCTCGGTTTGGAATGGCTTATAAATTTCCGGCCGAAGAAGCGACAACAGTCGTCGAAGATATTGCTTTGCAGGTTGGTCGAACTGGTGTGATTACACCAGTGGCACACTTGCGGCCAGTTCTAATTGCTGGCTCAACGGTATCAAGGGCTACTTTACATAATGAAGATAATATTAAGCGACTCGATGTTCGCGTCGGTGACACAATAATTTTGCGTAAAGCCGGAGATATTATTCCTGAGATTCTATCAGTCGTAATGTCGTTGCGTCCGACTAAAACCAAACCCTTTAAATTTCCAGCTAAAGTGACTGAGTGTGGTGGCGATGGTTCGATTGAAAGAATTCCAGGGGAAGCGGCTTATCGTTGTGTGTCAAATGATTCTGGTGCTTTACATCGTCAACGCTTGTATTATTTTGCTTCTAAAACCGCTTTAAATTTTGATGGCGTTGGACCGAAAATCATCGATTTATTACTTGAGCACGGACTCATTTCAACTTATGTAGATTTCTTCACTCTCACTGAAGGTGACTTAAAGGACTTACCAGGCTTTAAAATTAAAGCGGCGCAAAATGTAATCAATGCGATTGTTAATGCTAGTAAGGTGGAGCTGTATCGTCTTTTGGTTGGGTTATCGATCGAAAATGTCGGTGAGGAAACTGCTCGTTTAATTGCCGATAAATTTGGCAACCTAGAAAATATCATGCAGGCCGCAAAGCAGGATTTTGTTGATATTCATGGTGTCGGCGAAACTGTTGCTGAATCAATTGTCGATTACTTTAAGGTGGCTGAACATAAAAAATTAATTAAAGATTTAGTTAAATATTTAAAGATTGAAAATCCAGAGGCTCGTCAACAATCAAATATTTTAGCTGGAAAAACTTTTGTTTTAACAGGAACGCTCGAATCACTAACTCGAGATCAAGCCAAATCGGTTATTCGTAGTTGTGGTGGAAAGGTAACTTCGAGTATTTCTAAAAATACCAATTATGTTGTGGTTGGGAGTGAGCCAGGTAGTAAAGCCACCGAAGCGGAAAAATTAGGGGTAAAAATATTGAACGAAATTCAATTTAAAACCCTCTTGGCACTATAAGCGGTTGGGTGGTATGCTAGCCTCATGCAAAGAGAAGATATTGAACATTTGGCGACTTTATCGAGGATTAGATTGACCGAGCAGGAGATTGAAACCCTGCCGAAAGAATTATCGTCAATTATAGATTATGTCAGTGTCGTAAGTGATATGGCGGCTGATGAAAAAATCAGTGAACCTAAAGTAGGGGTGGTTTTTAATGTGTTTAGAAAGGACGAAATCACCAATCAGCCAAACCAATATACTGAAGATATCATAAAAGAAATGCCGTCAGCTAAAGGCCGGTTTTTGTCAGTTAAGAAGATTCTACAAATAGAAGAATAGTATGGAAACAGTTTCTAATCTAAGAGCCAGATTTATTTCTGGTGAGTATACTCCAGTTGAAGCAGTTAAGGCCGCCTTAGCGATAATTGAAAAATCAAATGGCGAGATAAACGCTTTTCTTGATGTGTATCAAGAGGCCCTCAAAGAGGCAGAAGTAGCTACTGAAGAATATAAAAAGCATGGGGCCAATACTCCAGAGTTGTTAGGTGTACCAATTGCTTTAAAGGCTAATATTTTAAATAAAGGTCGCAAGGCCACTGCCTCGTCTAAGATTTTAGAAAACTATACTTCTGTCTATGATGCGACGATTGTAAAAAAGCTAAAAGCCGCAGGTGCGATTATTATCGGCTCAACTAATATGGACGAATTTGCAATGGGAGGTTCAACCGAAACCTCTGCTTTCGGTCCGACTAAAAATCCAATTGATATCTCTCGAGTACCAGGAGGTTCTTCAGGGGGTTCTGCCGCCGCTGTTGCAATGGGTGCGGTGTCAGTGGCGATTGGTACAGATACGGGCGGTTCGATTCGGCAGCCGGCCAGTTATTGTGGTTTAGTTGGTCATAAGCCAACTTATGGCGCAGTGTCACGCTATGGCTTGATGGCTATGGGTTCATCATTAGATCAAGCTGGACCGCTGACAAATTCTGTCGCTGACGCTGAGTTGGTGCATAATATTATGGCCGGACAAGATGTCATGGACGCTACGACTATAAATGAAGACACTTACCCCAAATTAGAGACTAAAGCCAAATATACTTTTGGTGTCCCGAATCATTTTTTTGCAGAAGGAGTAGATGCAGACGTTTTAGCTTTGTTTAATAAACATATTGAAACACTTAAAGCCTCTGGACACAAAGTAGTGGATATTGAATTACCGTTATTTGAAAAAGGTCTAGCCGCTTACTACATTGTGATGCCAGCTGAGGTGTCATCCAATCTAGCTCGTTATGATGGAATTCGTTACGGACATTCAGCCGCGGGCGATGTGTTATTGGATATTTATGAAAAATCTCGCGCTGAAGGTTTTGGAGCAGAAGTAAAACGGAGAATTCTCCTTGGTACTCATGTTTTGTCCTCTGGTTATTATGATGCTTATTATGGAAAAGCAGAGCTAGCTAGAAATAAAATGCGTGAAGAATTAACCAAAGTTTTTCAAACGGTAGACATTATTCTAACTCCAACCGCTCCGACTCCAGCCTTTAAGTTGGGAGAAAAATCAGACCCGCTAGCTATGTACCGGCAAGATATTTTTACTGTACCGGTAAACTTAACTGGAGTTCCAGCTTTATCTTTTCCAATGGGAACAGTGGAACGAGAGGGCAAACCGTTACCAGTTGGGGTACAATACATTGGACCGCACGGTGGCGACGCTCGTCTATTTGCCGCCGGAAAGACTATCTACGACGAGCGCAATTAGCGCAGTATGGACCCAGTAACTTACACAGCTTCAACTTCAATTCAAGCCAGCGGCTCAGTCGGAAGAATTCCGTCGGTTGGTTTTGATGGTCTGACACCGATTCTTAATTTTATTAGTGGTAACAGTACTTTTACCCACAGCTCATTCCTAGGGGGGCTATTTGATACACTGAGTGGCATTTGGTCGACTTATGTCATTATTGCGTACATTTTCTGTATCTTTTTATTAGTGTTATATATCTATGCTACAGTCCATAAAAATCTTTACGCTGAATTGCAGATACAAAAAATCAGAGACGCAGAGAGATTATATGACGAGCAGTTTCGCGGTAGTCCTCGGAGTACTCGTTTGGAAGATGTGATAAATCATTCCAATTCAGATAATCCTAATGATTGGCGGTTAGCGATTATCGAAGCTGATATTATTCTTGATGATTTATTAAAAGAGCGTGGTTTTGCTGGCGCATCATTAGGTGAAAGGCTAAAAAGTATCTCTCCGCACCAGATGAATAATTTGAATGAAGCTTGGGAGGCGCACAAGGTTAGAAATCGAATTGCTCATGATGGTGCAGATTTTGTTTTAACTAAAAGATTAGCTCAAGAAACCATCGGACGGTACCGGTTAGTGTTTAATGAATTTGGTTTAATCTAGGTTGTCATTATCCTGAAAAAAGTGTAAAGTACGCGGTACGTATAAATAACGGAGTGTGAAAGTCTTGGAGACTTTCCCAAAACCTTGTTCAAACGGTATAAAGAAGTAAAATAACATAGCGGGGTAGAGGAGAGGTACCTCGGGAGGCTCATAACCTCCAGACCCCGGTTCGATTCCGGGCCCCGCAACATTTAGTAAAAACCATACAGCTCGCCTGTGTGGTTTTTACTTTAAGAGAGGGGGGTCAGAGAGTAAGTTGCAGCATATGCTTTTTTATTGTATAGTCTCAACCTATGCAATGTGTAATTTTAGCGGCTGGAATGGGTAAGCGATTGAGGCCTTTAACCGATAATACTCCAAAGCCTTTAGTAAAAGTGGCTGGTAAGACTTTACTTGACCATATTGTTGAAGCGCTACCGAGCGCGGTGGACGAATTAATAATTGTCACCGGTTATTTAGAAGAGCAAATCAGAGCTCATTGTGGGGAAGAATTTCACGGAAAAAAGGTTACATATATTCACCAAGAAGAGCAGAAGGGAACTGGTCATGCTCTTTGGTTATGTAAGGATTTAATTAAAGGTCGTTTTCTGTTTATGTTTGCGGATGATTTACACGGGGCGCAAGATATTGCCCGAGCCACTTCTTACACTCGCTCAATGCTCACTTTTACGACCAGTACCCCAGAGCGTTTCGGAATTGTAGTGCGTCATCCAGATGGAACCTTGGCCGAAATTATTGAGAAGCCAGCTCATCCACCATCGAATTTGGCTTCGACTGGTGTGATGGTATTGGACGACCATATTTTTGATTTTGAATTAAAAGTTGAAAAAGATGGCGAATTCTACTTAACAGATGTGATTGCTGAGTATGCAGCCAAATATCCAATTGCAGTAGTTGAGCAAAATCTATGGATTCCAATTGGTTATCCTGAAGATATTGAAAAAGCCGAGAGAATACTGACAGCTAGAATGAATGCTTCAGTTTTATAAGAAGTATTGAATCGACTCTTAAAATAGTGTAATCTAGCGCCATTGTCGCAAAAGTAAACTTTTGTATGGCATCATCTGTCGATGGAAGAAAAATCTTTCATCGACTGCATTCAGAAAGTATATATAAG
>CAZWXM010000004.1:31723-38910 GCA_964637855.1 uncultured Candidatus Saccharibacteria bacterium
TGTCGATGTAGCTCAGTTGGTTAGAGCGTAGCACTCATAAAGCTAAGGTCGGAGGTTCAATTCCTCCCATCGACACCAAGAAAACCGCCACAGGCGGTTTTTGTGTGTAGATGGAGAATCCTTCGGGGAAGGATTCGTGAGGAATTGAAAAGGTTGCCAGATATTTTGAAAAAATATCGACAACCTGTACCGAATCTGTAAGATTAAATTCCTCCCATCGACACCAAGAAAACCGCCACAGGCGGTTTTTATTTTGTTGATAGAGAATCTTATGTATAGAAAAGGCTCAGAACTTAAAAGTTATAAGCCTTTTCATTGCGCGGTCGAAGGGACTCGAATCTTACAGATTCTGTACACCCTTTGGATATATTTTCGTTTCACTCAAATCTATCTCAAAAGGTCTTCGAGTCCTAAAAATCCTGCCGTATTTTTACGCCCGCTTGTAAAGAAAAAACCACACTTCTAACGAAGTGTGGTTTTTTCTAACTGCGCGGTCGAAGGGACTCGAACCCTCGACCTTCCGCGTGACAGGCGGACGCTCTAACCAGCTGAGCTACGACCGCAAATGAGGAAATAAAGAAAAGTTTACTTTTGTTTATGTTCCGAATGTAGTGGGCAAAAGATTTCTCTTAAGACCTCCTTCATATACCTACCCATTTAAAGTAAGTGGCAAGAGTATAGCGGTTTTGTCACATTTTTGCAATTGGTAGGGTATAATTTTTCTATGAAATTTACCTTGGTCCAAAAAATGCTATTAATGGCCAATATTCTTATAATTATAGGTTTTGGTAGTTATTTCCTAAAAAGTCTTAATTTTGAATTTTTGGCTTACGTTGGTTTGATTACTTTGATTACGGTCGTACTTTTTGGGACATTAAATAAGACAAAATTTTCCAACGGAATTATTTTTGGAATAACATTCTGGGCCTTTCTTCATATGTTAGGTGGTTCCCTAATGACACCAGATGGGGTTTTGTATGCTTATCGTATTTATCCTTTCTTTGATGGCGGAGGAGATTTTTATATTTTAAAAATGGATCAGATAGTCCACGCTGCTTTGTACGCAGTAGTGGGACTAATGTTTTTTCACTTACTTAGAAACTACGTGGGTGTAAAATCAAATATTGGGTTAGTGGCAGCAGTTGCGATTTTTGCATCGGCTGGCTTTAGTATTTTAAATGAAATTGTTGAATTTTTAGCTGTTGTCATCCTGCCTGAAACGGGAGTCGGTGGTTATTACAACACAGTTTTAGATTTAATATTTAATCTAGCAGGGGCCGCTATAGCTGTAATTTTAAAGGTAATCTTTATAAAAAGACGTGAAGTTAGAGAAGGTAACTAGAATATCTAGGTAAACTTTGTTATTCTAACCATCGTTAATTAACAAATGCCGTTGTAGCTCAGTTGGTAGAGCGTCGCCATGGTAAGGCGGAGGTCTCCAGTTCAATCCTGGACAACGGCTCAAAAAGAAAACTGCTCATAAGAGCAGTTTTTGTTTTAGTCGAGGTCGGAAGTAAATGGCTTTGCTTCCGACCAGTAGTATTTGCTAATAAAAAATAACATGCTATTTTAAATAGTAATGAATCTTAAATCACCAGCTCGAAATCTTTTTTGGTTTTACTTCTTTAGTAAGTCTCTTTCGAGATCTGGTTTTTGAGGTGAAACACTTTTCATTAAAAAACGAGCTCTCGAGAGCTCGTTTTTTGTTCTTTTAAATTATTAAGGAGGTGTGTTATGTTACAAGTTGTAAGTAAATTCAACAGTCATATGCTACAAAATACCAGAATCAAGAAAGTCGAGGATGTTTTGACTCCAGCTGAAGTCATAGTTCAAAATCCTTTAACTGACTTAGCGGCCCAAACCGTTTTTACCGGTCGTCAAGAAATAGAAAATATTATTGATGGTAGTGATAAACGTTTGTTAGTGGTTGTAGGTCCTTGCTCAATTCATGATGAGCGAGCGGCTTATGAATACGCTCACAGGTTACAGCCTTTGCGAGTTAAGTATGCTGATAAGCTTTGTATTGTTATGCGAGTCTATTTTGAAAAACCACGTACGACGGTGGGTTGGAAAGGACTACTCGTTAATCCTGATATTGTCGGTCAGTCTGACTTCAATAAGGGGAGGTTATTAGCTCGGAAGATTTTGGTGAAGATAAATGAAATTGGTTTACCAGCCGTGACTGAGATTTTAGACCCGGCGACCCCGCAAGTGATAGATGACTTAATTTCTATGGGGGCAATTGGCGCTAGGACTACCGAGAGTCAAACTCATCGTGAGATGGCTTCAGGGTTATCTTTTCCGGTTGGGTTTAAAAATGGCACCAGTGGCAGAATCAAAATTGCGATTGATGCTATGTTGGCCGCTCGAGAACCACATTCATTTATGGGAATAGAAAAGGCTACGGGTAAACAATGTCACTTTGTGACAACTGGTAACCCTTACACTCAACTAATCCTGCGTGGTGGGGAAAGTCACCCAAATTATGATATCCAATTGGTTAAATTGGCTGTAAATGAGTTGGAAAGAAATTCTTTGCCGGTAAGTATCATGATTGATTGTAGTCATAAGAATGCCGAAGGAGACTATCGTAAGCAACACGATGTTTTGCGTTATGTTTTAAAACATCGCGGAGCTGATTATCCCGTTTCAGCGGTGATGATAGAGAGTAATCTGAAGGCGGGTAAACAGCCAGAAGGACCCTTATCGGAGCTTGAGTATGGTCAATCTATTACTGACGCTTGTGTTAGTTGGGAAGAGACTGAAGAAATGCTCAAAGAAGCTTATGAGTCAGCTGGATTATAAATGCACCACTTTAAATAAACCGCATCAATAATATTGATGCGGTTTTATTTTAGGAACTTATTAAGGATGTTTACTTCTATACTTTGAAGCATGTTTTGTACTCTCTTTCTGTTTCGGGGCTGGGTTTGGGTTAGATGGTCTAATTCTAGTTACTACGCCAGTGTTAAAACACTGAAGAATATAACTAAGAATTTGGCTCTTGGTCAAAATTTGACCAGTTTGATTACATTTATAACGGTTACGAGATAAGGGTTTAAAAGTTAAATCACTGATATGAGCTTTCATGGTACGTCTCCTTTCTACTTACAAGGTTAACATTTAATTTAGGTTGACGCGACAACGGGCGCCCGGAACCGCTTTTTGCTATACTGGCAATTATGAATAGTCCTGAAGCTCGAATTAATGAAATCGAATCCGCCATGCTGGCGGCGGATTTTTGGAATGATTCCCAAAAGGCGCAAGCCATGATTAAGGAACTACAGGATTTAAAAGACGCCGCTGACGGAAAGGGTAAGTATGACAAAAATGATGCCGTGTTTACGATAGTCGCTGGGGCGGGGGGCGATGACGCTGAAGATTTTGCGCGGATGCTCGTTGTGATGTATCAAAAGTTTGCTGAGCGTAAAAACTGGAGTGTGGTAATTATTGACAGTAATACCAATGATCACAATGGTTATCGTAATTTAACTTTTGAAATCAAAGGCAAGGGCGCTTACGGTTTGTTACAAGCTGAGTCGGGTGTCCATCGCTTGGTGCGGATTTCACCGTTTAATAGTAACGGCAAGCGACAAACTTCTTTTGTTTTAGTGGAAGTTTCACCCCGCTTGGAAGCGACCGCCGAAATAGACTTAGAGGAAGATGATTTAGATATTTCTTTCGCTCGTTCTGGTGGGGCCGGTGGTCAGAATGTAAATAAACGTGAGACAGCTGTCAGAATTGTTCATAAGCCAACTAATATTTCGGTAAATATTTCTTCTGAACGTTCCCAACAACAAAACCGAGAAAAAGGTCTCGCCTTACTCAAGGGTAAAATTTTCGCTTTTCAAGAAGCCCAAAAAAAACGTGAGTTGCAAGGTTTGTCGGTAGAAAAATCAGTCAAAATCGAATGGGGTAGTCAAATTCGTTCTTACGTTCTTCATCCGTATCAACTAGTAAAAGATCATCGAACTAATTTAGAAGTTAGAAATGTTGAGCAAGTCTTAGATGGCTATATTGAGCCGTTTATAGCGGCTTCGGCTAATTAGTAGAGCATGATATAATATTCTTTATGATTTACTTTGATAATGTTTCAAAGCTGTACAACGATGGTCGTTCAGCTGCGCTACAAGAAGTTACATTTCAGGTCGCACCCAAAGAATTCGTGTCGATTGTTGGACACTCTGGCGCTGGTAAAACTACTCTCCTTAAGATGATTATCGCTGAAGATAAACCAACCAACGGTCAGGTTTTTTTTGAATCATTAGATATTCACCAGATTCCTAAAACCAAACTTCCACATTACCGACGCAAGATTGGAACGATTTTTCAAGACTTTAAATTACTCCCTCACAAGACCGCTTATGAAAACGTAGCTTTTGCTATGGAAGCTAATGGTCGGACCGATGAAGAAATTGCGCAGAATGTTCCGCAAGCCCTTTCGCTGGTAGACTTAGATGATAAGGCGTGGAATTTTCCTCATGAGTTATCAGGTGGAGAGAAGCAACGCGTAGCGATTGCACGCGCGATTGTGAATCAACCAGATATTATTATTGCTGACGAGCCAACCGGTAACTTAGACCCAATTGCTACTTACGAAGTAGTACAAATCTTAAGAAAGATTAATGATTTGGGTACTACGGTTATTATGACTACTCACAATAAAGGAGTGATAGATGAAATCGAACGTCGAGTGATTACTATGGATGACGGTCGGATTGTTAGAGATGATTCAACAGGTAAATACGTTTTATAATTATGATTACTGGTTTTAGAAGAATACTCAAGGCAGGATTTGTAGGTTTTTGGCGTAACACCTACGTGGCCCTAGCCTCCATTTTTGTTTTAACAGTGGCCTTGTTTGTAATTGGTGCGACGTTATTCATCGATCAATTATTATCAACTTCACTTCAGACTTTGCAGTCAAAGGTTGATATTAACGTTTACTTTGTTCCAAATGCCGCCGAGGAAGAAGTAGAGCGTATTAAAAATGCAGTGGAGGCTTTGCCTGATGTAGCTTCAGTTAAATTTACTTCCGCTGAAGATGCTCTGCAACAATATCGTGAACGTAACAAAGATAACGAAATCTCTCTACAGGCTCTAGAGGAGTTGGATGAAAATCCACTAGGCTCAAACCTTTCTATTTTAGCTAAAGAAACTTCACAGTATGAAAGTATTGCCAACTTCCTAGAAGAGCAACGAGCGTCCGAACAACCCCAAACTCCAATTATTGACGAAATAAACTACGCTCGTAATAAAGATTCTATTGATACTCTCACTTCAATTATTGATGCTGTAGAACAGGCTAGCTATTCAATCATGATTGTGCTTTTGATTGCCGCCGTTTTAATTACTTTCAACACAGTGCGCTTAGCGATTTATACCTCTCGTGAAGAGATTGCTATCATGCGTTTAGTCGGAGCCAGTAACATGTTTATTCGTGGTCCGTTTATGTTGCAAGGTTTGATGTACGGATTTATCTCTGGCGTATTAGCTCTAATTATTTTTTATCCTTTGTTAGTCTGGATTGGTCCGCGCACTGAAACTTTCTTCGAAATGAATCTCTTTAATTACTACATCGCACACTTTGGAGAAATCTTTGGTTTATTGGTAGGGATTGGGGTGGTCTTAGGTTTATTATCTAGTACCTTTGCGGTAGCTCGTTATTTGCGCACTTAGTCTTATATGGTTAAGACTAAAAACCAAAAGAATAAATCTAAACAAAAGCATCAAACTAAATACATCTTTGTCGTCGGCGGCGTAATGAGTGGCGTTGGGAAGGGTGTGGCGTCTTCTTCAATCGCTACACTGCTTCAAGCTCGTGGTCTTAAAGTGACAGCGATTAAAATTGACCCTTATATCAATGTTGATGCGGGCACGATGAATCCTACCGAACACGGCGAAGTGTTTGTGCTTAAAGATGGTCTTGAGACCGATCAAGATATGGGTAACTACGAGCGTTTCCTCAATATTGATTTACCCTCTATCAATTACATGACTACTGGCAGTGTTTATCTCTCGGTCATTCAAAAGGAACGTAATCTAGAATATAAAGGCAAGAATGTCGAAGTAGTGCCAGATATTCCCCTGGAAGTAATTAGTCGTATTAAAAAGGCTGGTGTAGCCTCAGGAGCTGATGTGGTGCAGATTGAAGTCGGAGGAACAGTGGGTGAATACCAGAACGTTCTTTTCTTGGAAGCTGTCCGGATGATGAAAACTGAAGAACCCGAAAATGTGGCGGTGGTAATGGTGAGTTATTTACCAGTCCCCGGCTCACTAGGGGAAATGAAAACCAAGCCTACCCAGACGGCTGTCCGAGCGCTCAATAGCGTTGGAGTATTTGCTGACATGATAATTTGCCGTAGTCCGATTGGTGTCGATAATAAACGCAAAGAAAAGATTTCTAAGTTTTGTAATGTAAGGGTAGAAAATGTTATTTCCGGTCCAGATGTTGATAGTATTTATGACGTTCCGCTTAGTTATGAAGCACAAGGATTATCAACTCAGCTAGTGAGTCTCCTTGGTCTCCCAAATCATAAAACCGCCGACCTCAAAGCGTGGAAGAAATTTGTAAACAGTTCTAAAAACCAAACTCAACCAGTGAAGATTGCCGTAGTCGGTAAGTACTTTAACTCAGGTGATTTTGTTTTGTCTGACGTTTATCTGTCGGTCTTGGAAGCTATTAAATACTCTGCCTATAAATTAAATCTCAAGCCCGAGATTGCCTATTTATCAGCGCAAGATTTTGCTGATACAAAAAATTTAAAGAAACTAAAAGAGTATGATGGGGTATTAGTGCCGGGAGGCTTTGGCGCGACGGGTATCGATGGCAAACTGAATGTAATTGAATACGTCCGCAAAAATAAAATTCCGTATTTTGGAATTTGCTATGGAATGCAATTAGCGGTTTTAGAGTTTGCTCGTAACGTCGCTAAAATCAAAAATACCAGTACTGAAGAAATCGACCCTAAAGCAGACAACTTAGTGATAGGGGTGATGCCAGAGCAACGAGAGAATATCGCCGACAAAAAGATGGGCGGCACCATGCGGCTAGGCGAGTACGAGGCTCAGCTGACCCGAGGCTCGCTCGCTCAAAAAGCCTATAAATCAACGCAAATTTTTGAGCGTCATCGTCATCGCTACGAAGTCAATCCAGATTTTATTGAGCCGTTAAAAGCGAAGGGATT
>CAZWXM010000005.1:0-37738 GCA_964637855.1 uncultured Candidatus Saccharibacteria bacterium
AATCCAGATGATGAAATTTTTGCTAATTATGATTTCATTAGTCAGCGAAAGTCAGTCATTGAAAATTTTGCTGCCAAGCATGGATTACCATTAACTAAAGAAGGGAGGTTACCAGACCAAATAATTGCCGGTCTTAAAGAAAAAATGCTTTAGAATAGTTATTTCCCAAGAAAAGGAGTTAAAAATGTACGTTCAAGAAAATCAAAAAGGTGGTGGTTATCATGTGATGCCAAAACCTAAGGACCCAAATGTTGTGGCTAACAGTAAGTTTCTAGATGAATTTCATGGGATTGATAAAAAGTCCTATAAACATAACCCCGATTGGCGTAATGTCGAGTTAAGTCAGGAGGAGCTGATTATACTGGCTACTTCAACCATAAAGAGCTTCAAAGAGTTTGGGTTACCAAGAATTCCTGGTAACTATACTGAGGTCATGAGGTTAAACCAGCAAACTGCAGATGAGCAATGCAGAATTGCTCAAAATCGAGGCTTACCAATTATTTTTGGTAAGGTGACACGCGATGTAGTAAATATGGCAAAAGACAGACTAAGTCAGATTGAAAAATTAACGGCTTAAATCCACTTAACCCAACCGATATCGAAAGATATCGGTTTTTTATATGTCATAATATTTATAAGGGAAGTGGTTGCAGAGAAATACAGCCTTTACTCTTATGACATATTCTCACACGCTTCGACGTACGCAATTTACAGTAAGCCCTTAAACCGCGCGGACGCTCAAAATATATCATTAGAGGACGGGTCTTAAGTGAAAGGTATTGATTTTTAGCTAAATATGTGTTATTATTAAAATATGAATGGGGGACAGTCAAAGTTCAATTTGCTACAAAAAATTTCCATGTCTCTCATGGGAGTCTTGGTTTTTATAACTTTTATTGCTTCTAACTTACATGCTGTTTTGTGGCAAAAATCTGATTGGTTGGTTTCTACGGTATTGCCAGCTATTGTGATTGATTTAACTAATGAACAAAGACTTGATAATGAAGCTCAGGAATTACATCGCAGCGCAATTCTAGACGCGGCGGCTAAGCTTAAAGCTGAAGATATGGCCAAGAACCAATACTTCGCTCATTTTAGTCCGACTGGTGTTTCACCTTGGCATTGGTTTGATAAGGCAGGATATGTTTATGCTCACGCGGGAGAGAATCTCGCTATTCATTTTACTGATTCAGATGAAGTGGTTGAAGCTTGGATGAACTCTCCCACTCATCGGCAAAATATTGTTGATAATAAATATACCGAGATTGGCGTGGCGACAGTCAAAGGAAAATTTGAAGGTTACGATACAGTCTACGTCGTGCAGTTATTTGGTACACCAGCGATAGCGCCAGTGGCGAGCACTAAGCCAGTAGTGACTGAAAACGTCGCTCAAGCCGAGGTTAAACCTAGTCTTGCGACTAAAGAAGAAGCGGTCGTAGTTGAAACTGCTAAAGAAGACCTGATTGCTACTGCACCAGTAACGCAAAAGGTGGCGCTAGCCTCAAAGACCGAAACAACTCCAAAGGCAGATGAAGTGGTCGAGGAAGATAAGACTATAATTGAGACGGAGCCCACGACTGAACCAGTGAAACCTGAAACAAATGATTTGGTTGTTAATAATGAACCTATTCTAGAAGAAACTGCTGTAAACGAACCAATAGCGGAAGCAGTAGCTAAAGTTAATGATAGCGTTGTGCTTGAGAGTTCTACTATTACAGATAGCTCTGGTTTAGCTGTGGCCAACATCTTTACTCCTGGGGTAGATAAACTCGAAAGTCCGGTCGCGGCGATTGCTACTCAACCAAACAATCTTTTACAAATTATATATTTTGTTCTGGCTTCAGTGGTGATTATACTTTTAAGTATTTCGATTATTGTTGAGGCTAAACATTTACGCTTTGCTCAAGCTTCATATGGAGCCATTATGTTATTTTTAATGGGCGGTTTATGGTTTTTCCATTCGCTACTGACTAGTGGAGCGGTGATTGTGTAGGCAACTGAATTAGTGGCGGCAAGTTTTTCTTGTATAATAGCGGAATGAATGATAAAGCTAGTGCCGTAAAAGTCACGGCAGTCTCTCCTACTGCTATAAATTCAAAAACACTAATTAATCTTTATGCTTCACAGCCGGCGGCTGGTTTTCCGGCTCCAGGTGATGATTTGGTAGAAAGAGCGCTAGATTTGAATGATTTATTGGTAGATAATCCCTCGGCCACCTTTTTTGTTAGAGTAGCAGGTGATTCAATGGAAGGAGCAAAGATTTTTGATGGTGATATTTTGGTAGTAGACAGAGCAGTTGAGGCCAAGTCAGGCAGTGTCGTAGTAGCGGCGGTTTATGGCGAGTTAGTAGTTAAACGATTAAAACAAACTCAGTCAGGGTTGGCTTTAGTGTCTGAAAATGAACATTATGAACCGATTTTAGTAGAAAATACTGAAGAATGTTTCATTTGGGGGGTGGTAACTGGCTTGGCCAGAGTTATTAAGTAAGATATGGCTACTTTGCACGTCATAGCGAATATGATAGAAACTAAATCAACTAATGTTTTATTAAACTTATATGTAACCTTAATTCTATTAGGGTTCTTTTTTGTACCAGCGGTGGCTCAAGGAGCAACGGCTGAAGTAGCTGCTTGGCTCCCCTGGTGGTCAGAAAAAGCTGGAATAGTCAGCGCAACTGACAATCTGGACAAATTAGACACCATTTACCCTTTTGTGTTTGAGGTAAAAAGCGATGGCTCGTTGGTTAATAAGGTAAGTTTTAATGATAAAGATTGGAAGAATCTTTTTGCTAAAGCTGATGGTAATAAGGTAGATGTTATTCCGACGATAGCCTGGTTTAATGGCGAGGAGATTCATAAAGTTCTTAGTAATAAAAAAAGTCGGAAAGCTCACGTCGATAAGATTGTGAAAATGGTAAAGAAGTACCGTTTTGATGGTGTGAATATCGACTATGAGTCAAGAATGAGTGAGACTATGAATGACTACTCGCTTTTCCTAAAAGAGCTAAATACCGCCTTAGGTAAAAAGGCTTTGACTTGTACTATCGAAGCTCGTACCCCAGCTGATTCCCGTTTTAAGGTGGTGCCAGAGAAGATTGAATATTCTAATGACTATAAAGCTATCAATCAGTATTGTGATGAAGTAGAAATAATGGCTTATGATCAACAACGAGCTGATTTGAAATTAAATGATATTAGAAAGGGTGTTCCGTATGAGCCAGTGGCGGATGTGGATTGGGTGGAAAAAGTACTCAAATTAACGCTTGAAGATATTGATAACGAGAAAATCATGCTCGGAGTGCCGACTTATGGTCGAGCTTGGGATGTAACAGTATCAGCCGATTGGTACAGAGATTATAAGTCAGTCGCTTCTCTAAATCAGCCTAGAATTTTGGAATTAGCCGATAAGTATAAATCTCCAATTGGTCGGACGGCTGGTGGCGAGGCAGTGATGAGTTATTTCCCTGAAGATTCAGTTTGGAAGGTTCTTAATAGTTTACCGACTCCAGCCGGTACTCCTAAGGGCTATGAAGCAGCCGCCAAGGCCCTACAAGTGGCTACGTACACTAAGACAGACACGGTGGTTAGATTTGTTACTTGGAGTGACGCTCCGGCCATTGCTGATAAACTAGATTTAGTTAAGAAATATAATCTGAAAGGCACCGCTATCTTCAAAGTTGATGGTGAAGAAGATAAGGCGATTTGGAAATTGTTTTAGTTCTTGAATGGAGATTTAGATATCTATCCCTCACTGACATATTTATCGCACGCTCCGACGTAAGCAATTTATTATAAGCACTTAACCCTCGCGGACGCTCAAAATATGTCAGTCGGTGATAAAGCTCAAGGTTTAATGTGTTCCAAAAAGTGCGTCTCCAGTTGTTGGTAGACGTGCTTTTTTCTATCATCAGTAGCAGCAATAGCTTCGGCAAAGGTAACCCATTTAAACTGTGAAGCTTCTTGATCAGTGGCATTACTTAAATCAATTTCACAACCTAATTTTAATTCTAAAAAGAACCAATGATGAGCTTGTCCGATTCTGGCTACGGTTGAGTCAGTGTCTGAGTTTAGGTCTTGGTAAATGGTCCAACCAGGCACTTCTGATACTTTAGAAATTTCATTTTTGGTTAGTCCGACTTCCTCTAATAGTTCACGCCATAGCGTAGACTCAACCGCTTCGCCTAAATCAATACCACCTTGTTGAAACTGCCAAACTCCGATGGGGAATTTAGCTCTTTCAAATAGCGCCACTTCCCCGGCTTGATTGTAAATAACTGTACCAACGCCAGCTCTAAAAAATCGGGTGTCATTTTCAAACGGTGTGGGTGTATGCATAGGCGCTAAGGATAGCATAAGTTGATATAATTAAATTATGTCGGAATCTTTAATTGGAGTACTCGATTGCAATAATTTTTTTGTGTCTTGCGAAAGGTTGTTTCGGCCTGACTTGGTAGGCAAACCAGTAGTGGTACTTTCTAGTAATGATGGCTGTGTGATTGCTCGCTCGCAGGAGATAAAGGACATGGGAATTAGCATGGGTGTCCCTTACTTTACGATAAAGGACACGATGGAAAAAGCTGGTGCGACAACGTTTTCTTCGCACTTCGCTTTGTATCGTGATATTTCCAGACGAGTATTTGAAGTAATGCGTGAGGAGTTGGAAGTGGTTGAACAATACTCAATTGACGAGGCTTTTTTTACGGTGGCAGGGGATTTTGAAGGGGTAGCAAGAAGGGTAAAGCAGGCAGTTGAAACTAAGGTTGGAATCCCAGTTTCGATTGGCATCGCCAAGACTAAGACCTTAGCTAAGCTAGCGAGTAAAAAGGCTAAAAAAAGTGGGGGAGTTTATCTGCTAAATGATGAAGTTTGGACAGAGTTAATGACCGCCACAAGTTTGGCGGAAATCTGGGGAGTCGGAGGAGCGCTGGAGCTTAAATATAAGCAACATAACCTTAGAACAGTGGCTGAGTTTATTAATACTGATACGAGTAGAATAACGGCTTTGTTTGGTAGTTATGGGACTGCTTTACAGCAGGAATTAAAAGGTGTTTCGGTGTTCAAACTAGGTCACAAAATTGAACCAAAACAGAGCCTAGTTTCATCTAGATCTTTTCAGAAAACCACTGATAAATTTGAAGTGTTGGCTGATGCAGTGGCTTATCATATGCGTCACGCGGCCGCTGATTTAAGGATGATGCAGCTAAAAACCGGAGTGGTGCGAGTGTTTATACAGCCTAGTCGTCATGGTGATTTTATTTTAAGAGGCGGCTCCAAGGAATTTATTTTAGATAAGCCCACCAATGACTCAATTGAGCTTTTGAATATAGCTAACGAGCTCTTAAAAGCAGTTTATGAGGCCGGCGTTCCTTACAAAAAGGCCGGGGTAACCTTAAACCAGTTTGTACCTGAAAGTATTAATCAAACCACCCTGTTTGAACCGCTGGAAACCATTAATTCTAAAAATGAATTAATGAAAACGGTTGATTATTTGAATGGTAAAAAGGGTAAGGAGTTGGTATTGCTGGGTAGTCGATTGTTGAGTGAAAAGTGGCAATCGCGTTCAGCTAAAAATTCACCAGCCTATACGACTCGTTGGTCGGACATCGCTAAGGTCCAAGCTAAGTAGATATAATGACTTGTAAATAATTAATAGACATTTGTACTTAAGTCATTTTAAATGACATGTCTAAAAATTATTTATGATAGTCATAAAAATATAACTAAAATTAAGGTACAAAGGTCAAGCTGAAAAGGTTATCAACAAGCAATATCGGACAGGTGATTAAAGACTTAGTACAATGTTGGTAGTTGATTGAAGAGATGAAGTTTAATTTTAAAGGCTGAGATTTTCTCATTTAAAATAAATTAAACATAGATTCATCATTCTCCACAGAAACTTCAATCAATCGCTTCAAGATTCTAGTAATAGAAAATAGAAGTATTAGTTATTTAAAAATATAAATATAAAAAATATGTTCGCAAAACCAACAATTTTAGTTGGCTCTTTGCAACGAGTGGTCGCGACACTTGTTGCATGTTCTGTAATTGCCGCATCAATTGGGATGTACGCACGCACAGCGCAAGCAGCTAGCCTCACTTTTATTAGTGACACATTAAGTACTTCGAATCCTGGTGTAACGTCAGCCCATACATTGGCTTTCACTATTCCAGCCGGTTCAGCTCTAACGAACTCTGACACTGTAACAATTACATTTCCAGCCGGTTTTACTGGAGTGAACACAGTTGTAACAGGTGACATTAGCGTAACTGCTAGTGGTACGCCAGATGCGCACGCAAACTTTGCGGCGGGGGCTTCAACTATCTCATTTAACAGTGTTGCAGCAACAGCTGGACAAGAGGTAATCGTCGCGATTGCTAATGGAAAAATTACTAATCCGGGTTCAATCGGTTCATACCGAATTGGAGTTAATACCGGAGCTACCACTACTGATTCAGGAAACACAGAAGTAGCTGTAGTAGATACAGTACTAGTTACAGCTGTCGTAGAAACAACCTTTACTTTTATAGTGAACGGTACTGCTACGACTACTTCTGTAAATGGAGATAACTCAACTGGTTCTACCACTGCCACACAAATTCCGTTCGGTACTCTTACAGCTGGTGTATCTGAGCTATTGGCTCAACAGCTAACTGTAGCTACTAACGCTATTCATGGGTTCTCAGTTACGGTGGAAACAGACGGAAATCTACAATCAGCTAACGGAGCGATTATCGATAACTTCGTTGAAGGTAGTGACGTAGCTGTAGCTGGCACACCTTGGGCAGCACCTGTAACAGATATTAACGATGCTACAACCTGGGGACACTGGGGTATGACTTCTGACGATACAGACTTAGCTAACGACCTTGACACAGCTGATTCATATATCGCAGCTTCAACTACACCACGTGAAATCTTTAGTCATGATGGACCGGCCGATGCTACAACTCAAGATGTTGGAAAGGCAATTGTCGGTTATCAGATTGAAATTTCAGCCCTGCAAGAAGCGGCTGATGATTATCAAACAACACTAACCTACATTGCTACTCCTACTTTCTAAGTTAAGTACGTAGTAAAAATAAAGACCTCTCCTTGGAGAGGTTTTTATTTTGTGTAGACAACCTGATTTTAGGTTAATTAAAATGATATTATGTCTAGATTAATAATTTTCTTGTTTAGTTATGATTTCACTCCCGGTTTGTAAAATGAAAAACCTGCTTAAGTTTATAGCTTTTATTATTATAGGTTTTTCTAGCTTTTATTTTTTATTGAATAATGCTTACGCCCAAGAGTCAGGGGTTACTATCAGACCAGCTACTAATGGTGGAGTAAATCTAGATCCTGGTCTAAATAAAAACTACACAATTAATGTCGAGAATTTAAATTCAACCGACCAAACCTATTACGTATTTTCTAGAAATATTTCTGGCTCCAAAGATGGAGGAATTCCTGTATTTGCAAATAGTAATCAGGAGAAAACAGGGATGGAAATTTCTGATTGGATTACTATATCGGCTACACAAATTACTATTCCAGCTAAAGGAAATGCCACGCTTGATTACAGTTTAAATGTTCCAACTAATGCTACTCCCGGTACACACTTAGGAGCCATCTTCTTTTCGGTAGAACCACCGGAGATAGAAAATAGTGGTGCGGCCGTTGGTTATCAGGTGGCTCATATTGTTGATGTTAGAGTCTCGGGAGATATTGTTGAACAGGGAAGTATTAGGCAATTTTCGACCAGTAAGTTCTTATATGGTTCATCTAAGGTAAATTTCTTAGTGAGAATTGAAAATACTGGAAACGTCATCATTAAGCCAAGAGGCCCAATGGAAATTCGTAACATGTTGGGTAATAAAGTCGGGCTACTGATTTTTAATGATAATGAATCAAGTGTCTTGCCACATGAGACAAAAGAGTTTTCCGGAATTGAATGGACGGGTAATTCAACTGGTTTTGGACGTTATGAGGCAGTTTTGAGTCCAATCTATGGTGAAGATGGTGCCCGAAAGACTATGTCCAGTACAGTTAGTTTCTGGATACTCCCGATGAATATTATTGGTCCCGCTTTAGGTATCCTGACCTTCATTCTAATTGTTACGTATCTATTTGTACGGATTTACATCAAGCGTTCAATTCAGCACCTAAATCATGAACGAAGAATGATAAATCGTAAGCGAAGAGGTGGTTCTTCTACTACCTTAATCCTCACTTTAGTAATGTTAACTGTTACTGCCTTGTTCTTGATTGTTTTGTTGGCACTTTTCGCTTAACATAGGATTATGAGGAATTCCACTTATCATCGTATCTTACGAGTCTCAGCTTTAGTCTGTGCCTTTGTACTTATTTTTGAAAGTGGTTTGGTTAGTAAAAGTACGGCCATTATTTCGGCTGGTACGCATGCCTATTTAGCTAGTGTGGTGGGGATGTCGGCTTCAGTCCAGCCTACCGAATTAAATTTATTGACCGCTGAATTAACTAAAAAGCAAACTGAGTTGGCGGCTAGAGAAGCGGCTTTAAAAGAAAGAGAGATTGCGGTGGGAGTTGATGCTTCTGGACAAAATAACGAGACCGCCATATTTATCTTAGCTGGCATTCTTTTTATTCTATTGGTGTTAATTATTTTAAACTACATTTTAGATTACCTACGCCTCAAAGAAGAACGTGCCATCAAAACTGTGTAATTGCTCGAAAATAAATTCTTGAGCGAGGTACAATAATAATATGTTAAAGATGCTTAGGCATAAATGGGTATTATTGACTCAAGGTCTATTGCTAATTTTCTTGTGTGGATTTTTTATTTGGCCACAAATTTCGTCAGCGTTAAATATTGTTTTTTATAAGGATGTTCTTAGTGATTCTGGTCCGCTAGAAAATTCTAATCATACTTTATCATTTCAGTTAAATACCAATCTATCGCCTAGTAGTGTATTTGAAATCACCCCTCCAAATGGTTTTGAGGTACTAGCCACTTCAACTTTTGCGGAAAGAAATATTGAGATGTATGTAAATGGAGTACCTCGAGTAGCTGACACAGTAGCAGCACCGGGAATTGACCAGATAGAAATCACGCCAGGTTCACCAGGTTTTTTTCGTTACACTCTAGCACCCGATTCAGGCATTACCTCTGGTAGTCAAATCCAAATAATGATAGGTAATCAAACCAGTGGTTCGCTGGATCCTGTAACTACCTTTAGTACTTCAACCGGAACTACCACTACCGCTGGAGATATAGAGCCGATTGTTAACTCAGCTGATTTAGGTACGCATGAAGTATTATTAGAAATATATGACGGCGGTTTAGTGGCTAAGGAAGAGTTTGTCATTTTCCTTAACGAAAAAGTAAATATCCCGAGCATCGATACTACTGAGGAGATTCCACCGTACCGTTTTAATGGCGCTCCAACTAGTAGTGTTAGTGGTACAACCTTAAGTGTTGAGCTTTCTTTTGAAACCGACGAGTTGGCATATTGTAAGTACGACACAGTGGCGGGGACAGCCTTTTCCGCCATGCCAAATGTATTTAGTAATACCGGTATAATCTTTCATTCACAAGTGGTAGCGGTCGCTCCTCTAAATTCCTACAGTTTTTATATTAGATGTATAGATGATGAAGGTAACTTCAATACTGACGATTACGTTATTGCTTTTGATGTGACTGATATTCCAGATGGTAGTCCAAATACTGATGGAACCACTGATGGCGATGGTTCTGGTACTGGAGATACTGGAACTGGCGGTGGTTCGGGGTCAGGTAGTACCGATGGTAGTAGCAGTGGTAGTGGTGGCTCAGGCGGTGGTGGTGGTGGGGGAACCGGAAATGATAGCGGGAGTACCGCTGGGGGTGGTTTTGAAAGTACTGACGCTCCATATCAAAGTGGTGACGCGAGAGTAATTATTTCTGGTACGGCTTATCCAAACAGTACAGTCGGAGTACTAGTAGATGGAAAATTCTTTGATACTACTAAAGCGGGTTCTACTGGAACTTATTCTATTACTCTAGATCAAATCGCTAGAGGAGTTTATACCTTTGGTGTTTACGCTGAAGGTCCAAATAAAATTAAATCATCAACCTTTAGTACCTCGTTTACCGTAACCGGGGCTAGAACTTCAGCACTTTCAAATATAAATGTTGCACCTTCAATTCTAGTTAGTCCCGATCCTGTAAATCCCGGACAAACTTTAACTGTCTCGGGTTATGCTTTGCCAAACTCAAACGTCACTATTCAAAATGGAAAGATAAATAGTACAATCCTAAAAACTTTGCAGACTACAGCCGATGGCTCAGGAAAATGGTCTACTACTATCGATACGGCGAGTTTCTCGGTTAGTACCTATCAAGTAAGAGCCAAGTCTGAACAAATAGGCGGAAGTACTACTAATTATTCTGAGTATACATTTTATGGAGTGGGACAAGCTGCTGATTTACCTATCAATGCAGATTTGAATCGTGATGGTAAAGTTAATTTAACAGACTTTTCAATTCTTTTGTTCTGGTGGAATACTAATGGTGGTGATTCAAATCCACCAGCCGATATAAATCGCGACGGTAAGGTGAGCTTAACAGACTTCTCTATCCTGTTGTTTAACTGGACAGGTTAGTTAAAAATATAACTCTGTGGGTAAACGCACTTTAGTTGTCAATAAGTAAGTATAATATTAGATATGTCCTTTCTTCAAAGATTAAAAGGTCAAGGAGTCAGAGATGGCGACGCCTCTTTACAATCTGAAGCTGAAGAAACAGCGGCTGATAAAGTTGCGCAACTACACGTGGACGTTTATCAAACTGAACGCTTGATTGTTATTTATGCCCAGTCAGCTGGAGCTGATATGAATGACGTTCATGTTTCAATTGAAGGCGACGCCGATATTGTGTTAATCGAAGGTAAGAGAATTCGTCCTGAATATATTGTGTTTCCCAAAAAAGTCGTTAGGGGTTCATTTGTAGCTGAAGAATGTATTTGGGGAGATTTTTATCGGCGAATTATTTTGCCTGAAAGTGTAAATATTGATAAAGCAGAAGCAAAAATTAAAAACGGGGTTTTGATTTTAGTATTACCATTGCTGAAACCAAGTGAGAAAGAAAAAGTAAAATTAAAGGTAACCGGTAGTCGTGGGATGACTAAATAGTAGAGTCAATTTGTTCTTATTTAATATGATGTACCTTCTACAGAAAAACTCAAAAAATATTTTAGGTTTTATAGCAATCAGTTTCTTTTTGCTGTTTCCTGGAGCTTTGATTCAAGCGGCAGATTTGTCTGTTTCTCCAAGTACCGGCAGCTATTCCTCTGGTCAAACTTTCACTGCTACCATTAGAGCGGTGCCAAATGGCGATAATGTTAATGCAGTTGAAGCTAAATTCAGTTTCAATCCAGCTGTTTTGTCGGTAGTAAGTGTTAGTAAGACTGGTTCTGCTTTTTCACTTTGGACAACTGAGCCAACTTTTTCAAATTCAGCCGGAACGATTGAATTTGGGGGCGGTAGTCCAACTCCGTTTACAAGTTCATCAAATCTAATTACAGTTACCTTTAGGACCGTAGCTGAAGGTACGGGTACTCTAAAAGTTTCTAGCGCTTCAATTCTCGCCGCTGATGGAAGAGGTACTGATGTTTATAAAAATGCTGTTAACGGTTCTTATACTGTATCGGCCGCCAGTACACCAACTCCAAAACCAACCGAAACCCCGACTGAAACTCCAGCCGAAAATAATAATGAAGAAGCTATTATATTTGGAGATCCCCCGCGAGCCCCAGAAATTGGTTCAACTATCTTTTTAGATCAAAACGCTTGGTATAACAAAACAGAAGGTTTATTTACTTGGACCTTACCATTTGACGTAAACGGAATGGCGATTGAGATTTCTGACAATTCAGAAAATATTCCTCAAGATAAAAAGGAAGCGATATTAGAAGCACCAGTGGAAGAGTTTATGGTCACTAAGACTTTGGTAAAAGACGGTGTGCAGTACGTTAGTATTAATTTCAAAAACCAAGTTGGTTGGGGAGCAGTCACTAATCGAAAATTACAAATCGATACTACACCACCTGAACCATTTGCGATTAATGTCAGAGCTGGTAATTCACCAAATTCATTCCCGCTACTTAGTTTTGAAGCCGTCGATAAGACTTCTGGCATTCAATACTACGACATGACAATTGCTGATAACGAGCCAATCAGAGTGACTCCAGACGAAGCTAAGCTAGGTTATATGCTAAGTGCCCTAGAGGATGGTACTTACACAGTTAAAGTTGTTGCTACCGACATGGCTGGCAATATGCGGGAAGGAAGTGTTGCTGTGCTAATAACTGCCGGTTGGATTAAGCCAGTTGAAGTGGTTGATGAAGGTTCATTCTGGGATTTCCTAACAGCAGTTAATCTATTCATTTTCTTCCTAATTGTAATCATCCTGCTACAGATTATTTACTACTGGTATGAACACAAAACTATTAAGGAAAGGGAAGAGAAGTTGAGACGAGAAACTCGTGAGATACAGGATCAGATGGAAAAAATCTTCTCTGCCTTAAGAGATGAAATCTACGATCAAATTAATGCTATAACTAAACGAAAGCGATTGTCCTCTAAAGAAAAAGAAGCGGTTGAGGCATTAACTCAAGCTCTTGAAGTTTCAGAGACCTTGATAGAAAAAGAAATCAATGATGTAAAAACAATTTTGAAGTAAATTAGGCTTCAAATCCACATAAAGAAGAGGATAACGCGCGTTTCATTTTGAGACGCGCGTTATACTTATTCAGAGTCTCACCTTTTATTTTTAATGGGTTTGACTTGTGTGTAATGGTGAACAAAAAAATACTTTCACAACACAGAGGTAATTTAATAAAAACAATATTTACAGCGCCAAAAACACTAACGCGGGCTTTTGTTAGTGTTAGTTTCTTTAAAAAGTTTGTCACAGCTACCCTTTTAATATTAATTTCTTACTACGGCATTTCACCGGCCTCAACCATCGCCGGTAATAATAAGAAATTTGCCCCTCAAAGAGAAACGATTGCTGTCTTTCCATCTCAAATAAGTTCATCTGATTGGAAAAATGTTAGTGCTCTTGGAAATCAAGATTTGTATGAATATTCTCTGCTACAGGATTTTAATGAAAGTAATTCAGCCTATCTTGATTTTTCTGAAAGTGAAATTCAAAATCAAACCACTGAGTCTGAGAATGCAGGCGAAGTAATTGATCCGGCTCTAGACTCTACGAATGCTACCAGTGACTCTTCTAGTGCAACAGAGGAAGTTCTGACTGATATCCCTAGTAATGTAACGACGGAAGAAACAGTTCCTGAGGTTGAATCAGAAGTTCAGTTAGAAACCGGTACTAACGAAGAGCCCAAAGTTATTCCTGAGCCAGAATCAACTGTTGTTCCTGAGTCACCAATTTCATATTTGAAGCCAGCTACCGGTTTATTCTTGCTGGCTCAAGCTGAAATAATTGAGGCAATTAATCTTCCATTGGAAGAAGTCGTTCCTACTTCTGAATCAGAGCCTACTATCGAACCTCAATCTGAAATTATTCCTGAGACTCAGGTTGAAACTATTGAAACTATTGAAACTATTGAAACTGATGAGACAGATGAATCTGAAAGTGAAATTTTAGTTGATACTAATTCTTCTCGTCACACCATAACCTTAGAAGGATTTGATATACCAAAGCTTGAGTCGGGTCACTTTGTTGATAACTTACAATTAAGATTATCTTTGGCCGGCGAATATGAATCAGATTTACTGACAGCAGCTTCCGTCTCCGTTGACTACTCATTTGGGGAGTTTGCTAAAAGTGCTGGGACAATATTGCTTGAAGAAGAGGTCTCAAATGCAATTAACGGTGGGTATTATTTAATCACACTTCCATCTATAACAGACAGCGCCCTACTAAATGATTTAAAAATCAATATCACTTTTGAGGGTGACATTGAGAAATTAAATTCTTTATTTATAGATTCAGCTTGGTTAGAACTTGGTACAGTTGTATACAATAAACAATTACTAGAAGAAAGAACTAGTATGGATAAGTTGGTTCATTTAAAAGGCTTAGAGGAGATGAGCTTTTTGAGTGATGAGTTGGATTTTACCAGAGAAGAAAACCCATTCTTTAACTTACGTTACAACTCACAAAGAAATTTCCTAGTGAGAGGTCTTAGAGGCTTGTTTGGCAATCAGTTTGCCAAAGTCGATTACGTAACCTTTGTGCACAATCAATACGGTCCAATCGAGGTTGCTCCAGATATAAGTATTACTTCTGATGGCTTAGTCAATATTGTCCTATCAGATTCGGATAAGGTTGATTTGAAACCAGGTATCTACAAGGTAGAAATTTCTATTGATGAAGGTGGTTACATATCGACCGATTCCTTTGAATTCCAGTGGGGGCTACTTTCAATCAATACCAATCAAACAGAGTACACAAATGGTGACGTAGTTAAGGTTTCAATGGGAGCACTTTCGTCAAACGGAAATACTGTTTGTGATGCTAATTTAAATCTTTTTGTTACTAGTCCGAGCGGTTACATCTCAAACATTCCTGTAATAGAGTCTGGCCAATGTGATGGAAATAATGTTATCGATGTTCCAGACTACAGTACTGAATTTACAATTGAAGAATTTGGTGAGTATGAATTATATCTAGAAAGAACTGATGAATTTGGTGAAATAATTGCTCACACCTACCAAATATTTACAGTAGTACCGAATCAAGAAATTGTAATTGAACGAAACGGTCCTACTCGTATTTTCCCGCCCTCACCATATGCTATGACTCTGACTGTTCATGCATTCAGTAAATCATTTTCAGGTGAAGTAATTGAAAGAGTTCCGAATAATTTCTTAATAAAAAACACTGATGCAGAAATTAGACCAGGAAATGATTTTACGGAATTAGTTTGGAATATTGACGTTTTAAATGGAGGTAGTAAAACTGTGTCGTATGAATTTGATGCACCCGACATCTCACCATTTTTGTTTGAATTAGGTCCTGCCAAATTAGTTGCAGAAGTTGCGCCACTGAATCAGACTGAGATTGTTCCAGTTGAAGTAGTAAACGAAGTAACTCCTGAGGCCAGTTCAACCGAGCCAACTTTAGTACCAGTCGAACAAATTATACTTGAGGCTAGTTCGACCGAGCCAATTTTACCTTTAGTAGAAACTGAATTAATTACTCCGGTGTCTAGTCAGGTGGTGGTTTTTGAAGAGAGTCGAAAATGGCAAATTGCTTCCGACGCCACGGGTAGTATGCTCTTGATGTGGGATGGAGCGAGTATTCCAACCGGTTGGACCTGTGTGTCATGTACTGGAGGTGATGTTTTTTATCAACGGTATATTGTTGGTTCTTCGACGGCGGGCATTAATGGTGGAGCAGCTACTCACACTCACACCGTGCCGGCGGCCACAGTAAATACTACTTTAGCCGCAGGTGTTAGTAATGCAGCAGGAGGAGGAACAGATGCTGCCACGCTCTTACACACGCACACCTTGGCAACACCTTCAATTGGAACAGCTAACAATTTACCTTTATATCGAAACTTAGTAATTATTCAGCATAATTCCGCTGGTGAGCCTTTGTCTATACCTACCGGAGCCATTGCTATTTTTGATGCCACAGTACCAACTGGCTGGACACAATACAGCGCACAAGATGGCTACTATGTACGAGGTGAAAGTACAGCTAATATTGGTGTGACCGGAGGATCAAATACTCATACTCATGCCGTTACAGGCACACTTAGTGGACCAACTGGAACCACTAATGCTTCCAATGGACCAACAGCAGTTGCTACACAAGCTCATACCCATACAATCAGTACGACGACAGCCTCTGATAGTAGTGAACCGCCATATATTGAGGCGATTCTAGGAAAGCTTAACGCTACCACCACACTTCCTAATGATGTTATTACTATGTGGACCGACACAGCACCAACAGATTGGAATGCCGTCTCTACTACTTCTGAGCCATTTGAAAATCGTTTCCTTAAACCGGCAGCCACTTACGGTACTACTGGTGGAGCAAGCTCCCATACTCCGGCTAATGTAAATGGAATTGTATCGTCTGGACCTAATGCTACTAATAACCGACAAACAGCTGGTACATCAGATGCGCCAGGTGGACATACTCATACCGTTAATGTTACAGGATTTTCATCTACTACACATTTACCATCGTATCGTTCAGTTATCTTCGCTAAAAGAGCAGGGGGATCACCACCCGCTGCGCCAACTATTTATACATTGTTTGATAATGAAAAAACTGGCACTTCTTCACCAAAATTAGAATTTTCAGCTGAAGATACGGTTGGAACCGATTCGATGATTTATCAAGTGCAGTGGGACGATGATTATGATATAGCTACATCACCGTCAGGTGACAGAACTTCAGATATAGAAACGGGCTGTTCACCAAATTGTTTTGAAAATCTTACCACCCCGGCCGACACTAATCCGTTTAATGAAACAGAAAGAGTACGATTTACTATACAAGATACTTTGACTGATGGAGTGACGTACTATTGGCGGGTACGAGCCATAAAAGAAACTGGTTCGACTTGGGGAACTTGGTCAGATATTCGTAGTTTTACTTATGTGGCAGACACCGATCCTTCACAATGGATGCAAACTACAGATGATCAATTTGATCAGGGTGTGTTCAGTAATACAGAAACTTATGGCTCAAGTAGTGTACGGATTATTCAAGATATTCCGACTGAAGCTTTGGTGGCCTATGGTGAAGGTGTGATTACTACGCCTAGATATAGAATTTGGAGCGGAACTGCTTGGAGTGCCGAAGCTGATGCACTAGATATTGGTGGGGTGCCACAATGGGTGCGGGTAGTACCTGGAACCACTAGAGACGAATACATATTGGGTGTTCACGATGCCAACAATGATATTAATATGCAGGTATTTGATGGTGTGTCTGACACCTGGGGAGATTTGCAGGAAGTAACTGCCACAGCTAATGACACAACTCGTCGCGCTTTTGATGTCACTTACGAAACAAACTCGGGCGACGCGATAGTGGTCTATTGTAGCGGTACCGATGCGGCGTATCGAACCTGGAATGGTGCCACTTGGTCTGCTGCCACTACCATTACGACAGCTTCGACAAATAATTGTCATTATATATCGATGGCCTCTGACCCAACCTCCGATGAGATAGTAATGGTGGCGCGTGATACTTCGGCTGGTGCTACAGATTATGAAGCGTTTGTGTGGAGTGGTTCGGCTTGGGGCAATGCTGTTACTCTTGGTTCTATTACTACTACCAACAATGAAGGTATGTCTATTCAGTATGAAGAATCAGGTGGACAGGCAATGGTAGTGACTGCAAACGGAGCTGGTAATAACTTCCTGTGGATGACATGGAATGGGACTGAATGGAGTACCCCAACTACGCAAGCGGTGGGTAATGACTTCCAGTGGGGAATTCTTAAGGCTGATGTAGGTTCAGACAAATTGGCACTTTGTTACATCGATCTCGATACCGATATTGGTGTAGTGCGTTGGGATGGAGAAGCTTGGAGTGCGTTTCAAGAATTTGAAACTGCTGGCTATACTTCTGCCGGACGTAATACAAGTTGTGAATTTGAAACTACTTCTGGTCGTGATGGCAATATTATGATTCCGTATAGTGATACCACTAACTCCAGATACACTTTCTGGAATGGTACGGTTTTGTCTGCAGAAGCTTCAATTTCTACCATCACAGAAGCGTGGGAAATTGGTACTACTCGTACCGGTGATGGAAAAATATTGTCATATTTCCATGATTCCGTGAATACAAATTATGACTTTTCTTATTGGGACGGCACGGCTTGGTCAGCAGTACAGACTTTGGAAACTTCTGCTTCAGTAACGGCTAATCCACGTCGACAACCGGTCGGCATTACTGCTAAAATTTTCCAACCATCAGAAGGTACACTCACTTCCGATCCTGTGGATTTTGATTTGGTATCAAATCGTACAGAGTGGGGCGAAGCCTTATGGAGCACAACTGAACCAATTGGTTCAGAGGTAAAAATTCAAGTGCTCTATGCTACTTCCACTAATAATTATTGCGATACTTTAATTCCTAATGGTGATTTAGCTGGTAACAGTGCTGGTTTTGGAGCGACTAGTACTCCATTGGATTTGTCAGGATTGTCTACAACGACTTACAATAATTTATGTTTGCGTGCGACTATTTCCACCACAAATAGTTCCATTCCGACACTTGATGATTGGACTATTTCATGGGAAAGACAACCCTATTTAGTACAATCTGCATATCGTTGGTATGTAAATGCTAATTCGGAAGACCCGAGTGATGTTTGGCCACAGGGAGCAACTGATTTAGCACTTAATGAATCTATACCAATAGATTATTCCCCTGGTTCGGGTGATGTTTTGCGTTTGCGCATGGCAGTAAGAAGTGACAATGCAACATTGTCCGCTTCTACCCAAGCCTTTAAATTACAATATGCGGAAACCTCTGGTAGTTGCACTTCCACAACAGCCTGGATTGATGTGGGAAGTCAAAGTAGTAGTACAGCAAAATGGCGTGGCTACGGCAACCTATTTGCTTTTGACGGTTCAGATATTTCGACTCTTTTACTAGGTTCCGATGTCGGGGGGTCTTATGAAGAGGAAAATGATTCGGCAGTTAATCCTAATGCTATAAATGTTGGCAATGAAGGTGAGTGGGATTGGGTTTTGCAACATAATAGCGCGACAGATGGAGTGCAGTATTGTTTTAGAATGGTGTTAGACGACGGTACTCCGCTTGATGATTATGAACAATCTCCGGCTCTTTTAACCAATGCCTCACCAGTTGCACCGACTTTAGAAAAATTGTTTGATAATGAGCAAGTAGCCTCAACCACACCTTGGTTTGAATTTGTGACTACAGATACTGAGAATGATGGCGTGTCCTATCAGGTGCAGGTTGATAATAATTATGATTTTAGCTCGGTGGCACTAGACAGAAATTCAATCAGTAATGTTTCAGAATTTGAAAATATTGTGAACTTGGCTGACAAAGATCCTTTTACAAGTGGACAAAATATACAATTTAAACCATCATCAGCGCTTTCTAATAACACAACTTACTACTGGCGAGTACGAGCTAAAGATGTTGACGGTTCAAATGATTGGGGAGATTGGTCTGCCGTTAGTAGCTTCACGGTAAATACTGGTACAACTGTAACTACCTGGTATCAGACCGAACAAGAACAGTTTGCAACTAATGATTTTAATAATACTGAGGCCACTGCTTCAGATGATGTTATCTTAACTACTGGTTTTACTGTCGGTACTACTACTGGTACATCAATTGACTATGATGCTAAAACTAATGGCAATGCCTGGGGTGAATTGTCATGGACTGATAATGAAACACTCGGTACTGTCACTTATCGGATTGAATATTTAAACGCTGAATCTTGGGAATTAGTGCCAGATTCTTATTTACCAGGAAACTCTTCGGGCTTCAATGCTTCACCAGTTTCCTTACTAGGACTTGATCCTCAAGTTCATAATTTAATTAGGGTCAGAGCCAATTTGGTAAATACTACTGGTACACCAAGATTATTAGATTGGAAGGTTGAGTGGGGTTTTGCGGTAGAGCAACCAACTTTAGTTGACTTGTTTGATAATGAAAAGACTAGTACGACTACTCCAACCTTTACTTTCAATACAACTGATCCAGATTCTGACTCCGTTCAATACGAAATATCATGGTCAACTGATAACACTTTTGTTTCTGGCTCAACTACTCCGCTGTCGGGTGTGAGTAGTGGTTTTGCTAATGTTACTAATGGGGGAGATACTTCACCATTTAATTCTGGAGATACTATCAGTTATACAATTCAATCCGGCGACGCCCTAACTAACAATCAAACCTATTGGTGGAGAGTTCGTGCTCGCGACCCTTTGGGTGGAAACGCTTGGTCTGTTTGGTCGGAAGCTAGAAGTTTTACTGTCGATACGACTGTAACTGTCTCAACTTGGTTTCAGACTACAGATGAACAATTTGATACCAGTGATTTAACCAATACAGAAACTACTGGTAGCGATTCGGTAGAAATTACATCCATTATTCGCGAGGCTTTCACAGCTTATGCTGAAGGTACAGTACAAACACCGCGTTATCGCTTATGGAATGGTAGTACCTGGTCTACGGAAGCTTCAGGTGTTTCGGTGGGAGGGACGATTCGTTTTGTAGAATCAGCGGCTTCCTCATTCCGTGATGAATATATGATAGCTACACAAGATTCTACCGGGCGAGTACGGGCGCAGGTGTATGATGGAGTTAATCAAACAACTGGTGATTTAACAACAGTTGTAACTGCCGTACCGAGCACCCTTCGTCAAGGTTTTGATGTGGCATATGAATCTGATTCTGGCGATGCTTTGGTGGTGGCTTGTGAAGGAACTGAAGCCACTTATAAAGTTTGGGATGGATCTAGTTGGAGTGCTTCAACTGCTATCACTTTGGCGGTGACAGCCAACTGTAACTGGATAAGATTAGCCTCAGATCCAGTGTCTGATGAAATAATCTTAGTAGTTCGTGACGCTACCACAGGCGCTACTGACTACGAGGCTCAGGTTTGGAATGGTTCGGCTTGGGGTAATTCTATGACTATGGGTTCAATGTCAGAAGTGGGAGATGAAGGTATTGCGGTGGAGTATGAAGAGTCTGGTGACAGAGCAGTGGTGGTGGTATCAAACGGCTTAGCCGCTTCATTTGCTTGGAATTCTTGGAATGGTTCAGCTTGGTCGGGGGCGGCAACGCAAGCTTATCAGGATGACTTTGAAAATGGTCGTCTAGTGCGCGACTTGGGTAGTGATAATATGGTCTTGTGTGGTATTGATCAGGATACTCAAATGCATATTTCGCGGTGGACAGGTTCGTCTAATACATGGAATGCGTATACCACAGTTGAACTAACTGGTAATGCTAAAACTGGTCGGCCGATGGATTGTGTTTTTGAAACTACTACTGGACGTGATGGTTACATCATGATTCCTTATAGTGATACTACTAACGGTCGGTCACAATTTTGGGATGGTTCGGTCCTATCTGGTGAAGCATCAATTTCTACCATCCAAGATTCTTTTGAAGTACGTTCAACCCGTACTGGCGACGGAACAATTCTATCTGCATTTTATGATGATATTAATACTCAGTATGATTATTCATATTGGAATGGAACAGCCTGGTCAACTCATGAAACTCTAGAATCAACTGCTATTACCACCACTAATCCACCAACCATACCGCTTGATATTGTGGCGCGTGAATATCCAACCTTTACTGAAGGAACTGTGGTTTCTGATCCAATTGTTTTCTCTGAGGGTTCTGGTTTGAAGTGGCAACAAGCAGGTTTCACTGATACTACTCCTGGTGCTAGTACTATCTTGTATCAAGTTGAATATTATAATGGTAGTACTTGGGCTTTGATTCCTGATGCGGCATTGGCTGGTAATGCGGCCGGATTCAATGCGACATCGATTGATTTGTCAGCGGTTAGTCGAGTTATCTATAATACTATTCGCTTAAAAGCCAATTTGGCGTGTGTGGGAGGAGATTGTCCAACTCTTAGTGATTGGAAATTGGAATGGTCGGCAGGAATCAACGTCGCCGGTACTTTAAAACAATATGATCAAGTGGCTTCTACTACTTCAGGGACGATTGCTGTGGCTATAAATGGTGTTTTGCAATCGGGTAAAACTGCAACAGTATCAAATGGAGCTTGGTCAATTCCTAATGTAACCGCTTTTGAAGGCGATATTGTAACTGTGTTTGTATCTGGTGCAGCTGACAGTGCTGAAGCTGTCAGTGTGACTCGTTATGATGGTGATGGTGATATTGCTGGATTTACTATGTTTGAGCGACATTTAGCACTGGGTTCAAACGATGCTACTTCTACTCCTCTTACTAATGCAGATGTTGGAATGTTTGATTATACCAACACCGAAGATATTTTCTTTAATGTTAACGGCACTACTCTCAGTGTGTGTTCTGATACTGGCTGTGGTGAAAGTGAACTCTATATAAAATCAGGTGTTTATTACACCCCAGCTGGTCTGATTGTGACCAATGACTTTGAAAATAATGGTATTTTCACTGCCGGTACTTATACACATGAAGTAAATGGTTCCTGGGATAATAATGCTACTACCACCATGACAGGCTCAACAATTTTGTTTGCTGCTACAAGTACTACCGAGACTATTGATAACACTGGGGCCGTGGCGGGAGGTTTTAATAATGTAACCTTTGGCACTACAACTGGAAATGGTACTTGGAATTTAAGTAGCACTCTGGACGTTAATGGAGCACTAACTGTCACTCGTGGTACTTTAGCTCGTGGTTCAACTGAAATTACTGTGGCTGGCAATGTTCTGACTGAAGCTAATGGTTTTTGGACTGGTACTGGCACCACTACCTTTGATGGTAGTACGGCAGCTACTTGGCGTAATCAAAATGCGACTATTCAGAATATCGGTAGGGTAGTTGTTGATGGTACTTCAAAAGCGGTAACTTTAGCTAGTAATGTGGCGGCTGAATCTATCACTATTGGAGCCAACGATACGCTTGATGCTTCGGTTAGTAATTATGATATTACTGTTTATGATAGTTGGATTAATCAAAACAATTTCGTTGCTCGTTCTGGAGAGGTACTCTTTGCAGCGGGTTCTTCAGGTAAGACTATTACGACGGCCGGTGACGCATTTTATGATTTGTCATTTACTGGGGTGGGTGGAGGATATTCATTTACAGAAGCAACTTTGTTGGTAAATAACAATGTCTCAATCGCTACTGGAACCGTAACGATGCCAACTGGTACCACCACTATTGCTGGTTCATTTAATGCGACTGGGGGAACATTTGCTCATAATAATGGAGTTCTAGCCTTCACCGCTGGAACAGCTAAAACCATTACTTTTGCCGGTGGCGCCTTTACTAATACAGCTTATAATTTGTTCTTCAACGGAGCTGGTAGTTGGACGATAACAGATACCAATGCAACTAGTTCTAATGATGTAACAGTAAGACTTGGTACACTTAATTTCCCAAGTGGCACAATGGCGATTGGCGGAAGTCTGGCAGACACTGGTGGAACCTATGCTGGAGGTACCGGTAAAGTACTCTTCTATAGTAGTGTGGCCGAGGTCTTAACGGCGGGCGGATCGAGCTTTAATGATGTTGAATTTTCTGGCACTGGTTCTTGGTCATTTAGTGATACAACAGCAGCTGCTTCTGGGGATTTAATTGTTACTCAAGGTACTCTCACTTTACCAACTGGAACTTTCACTTTAGGTGGCTCATATACAAATAATGCAACGGTAGTCCCAGGAACTGGTACGGTTTTATTTAATTCGAGCGATAGTGGAGAAACTATTAATTTCGGTTCGTCTAGTTTGTATGACGTTAACTTCAATAGTGCAACGGGTGGTTGGACAATTACTGCTCCAGCTACAACTACTCATAATTTAAGTTTAACTAGCTTAAGTAGTTGGACTCTTAACTCCGGACAAACTCTGTCTGTCGGTGGAACTTTCACTAATTCAGTCGGCGGCGCTAGTACCACTTGGACAGGTTCAACTCTTAATTTAAGCAGTGGAACCACATATTCTATTAATAATAAAAGCAACTTAGGTGATGTGTATAATATTTTGGAAGTTGGAACTAGCACTGATATCAAAATGTGGAATTCATCATCCACCGCGTATGTGATTAACGCTTCAGGATCGTTGTACTCGCAAGATCACAACGCTGTAGATGGAGATTTATATATCTTTGGTGCCTATGAGCGCACTTCAGGAACTGAGTATTGGAGTTATGCAACAGACTTTGACGGCACGGCTCTAGGAGGAAGTCCGCGACAAGTAGATGTACGCTTTGCGTCTGGTGCGAGTGCGACATTTGTTAGTTCGTCACTTCAGCTTGTTGGTACAGTAGGGAATATAACCGCGATAAATGGTCAGTCATCTTCTGATTACTACGGTATAGTACTTTCAAACTCAACAATCAATGCGGAGCACTACATATTCAGTCAGTTAAACTCTTCAGGATTGGTTTTAAATAATGGAACTATCATTGATTCGCTTGAAAATGGAGAATTTAATCTAAGTGCAATCGGTGGTACATCGATTACATTGTCGACCACGACTATAGACGCAAATCCAGCGCTTCAAATTTACAATGTTGCTTTCAATACGACATTAGGAACAAACCCAGGTGGAAATGGAGAGGACACCTTCGAGTTTTTCGACGACTTTGCTGATGGAAGTATTAATACAGGGAAGTGGACTAAAGACATTGAGCTAGGAGCCATTTCAGAGACCAGCGGCTATTTGAGAGCGGGTGGTGGTATTACAAGCGGTAACTATGGACACACATCATTAGGCTCTGAAGTGGGTTATAGTGGATTCTTAGACAATGCTGTCATCTGGCGTGCAAGAAATGCAACTGATGGTATTGGAGAAATGGTCTTTAGAGGAGACTATGGTACCAATCGTGGGTACAAGGGTCGGTTTGATGCTCGAACAGGTACAAATGGTCAAGGAATTCTCGAGGTACCTTACTCAGGTTGGACATTTTCTAATGGAACAGGCACTTGCACTTCAGATAGTGATGAGCCTGTAGCCAATACATGGTACACCTATCAGATAACAGCTAGTAGTAGTAACTATAAATTCTATCGTGATTCTGTGCTAAAGCGTGATTGTACTGACACAACCACTCTGGTGTCTGGAGAAATTGCCTTGCAAAACCACTATGGAAGTTACACTGATTTTGATTGGGTTGCGGTACGTAAGTTTGTGAATCCAGAACCAACACATAGTACGTGGGGCTCAGAAGAAGAGCCAACTAGTGGTGTGTATCGAAAAAGTCACATCATCGCTGGTACAACAGCTGGAACACAGACAGATTACGTTTTACCAGTAACTGTAAACTTCGGCGCTGGTACAGATAGTGCCCAGACTATGTACTGTGGAGGAAATTGTAATGGAGATTTTTCTGATGTGCAGTTCACTGATGCGTCAGGTATACCACTAGATTTCTGGAGGGAAGAATCTTATGTTGCAAGTACTTCTGCTACGTTCTGGGTCAAGCTCAGCAGTATTCCAGCTTCACCTGGAACTACAAGTATGTACTTGTACTACGGTAATGCAACTGGATTTAACGTAACTGTGCCTGGTGTGGCAGAGGCAGTTTCATATGTCTGGTTTAGAAATCATTCTGGAAATCTAGATGGAGAAGCAAATGATAATGATACTGGTGACCCAGGTTCTGTGCGATGGGACGATAGTTCACTTACTATTACCATTTCCGGGAGAGTCTATAGTGATGCAGGTGTAACACCACTAATCGGTGGTACATGTAATGGTTCTGCTCCAGTGGTCAAGGTAGTAGTAAATGGTGGCTCTTCATACACAGGAAGCTGTAGTAATATTGATGGAACATTCAGTATCTCTGGGGTAGTAATAACTGGTGACCCAACCTTAACAATTTATCTCGATGGTGCTTCGGGTGGAGAAAAAGCCACTGTCATTACTCGTACGCCGACTGCAAATATTACTAACCTCGATATTTACGCTAACCGAGTGATAGTTCGTAATGAAGATGTAGCCGCTACGACAATTGAAAACTTAGCAGTTTACGATAGTGCTGATGATGCAGATTTGCAATTTACGGCTGCTACTTCAACTAACCCGGATACTTTAACAGTTATGGCTAATAGCGAGTTGTTCGTATTTGCCTCATCAACCTTTGCTCCGGGAGGAGAAGTTACTTTACAAGCCAATGCTACGGCTAACAGTTATGATGGAACTCTGTATCTAGATGATAATGCCACCTTCACTGGTTCTGGTACTAGTACTTACAGTATTGGTGGAAGGCTAGTGTTGGATAGTAATGCTGTCTTTTCAGCGGCTAGCTCAACAGTTTTAATGACAGCGACCACGACCGGAAAGAGTATTACCGCTAGTGCACCAATTACGTTTAATGATTTAGTCTTCAATGGAATAGGTGGTGGTTGGAATCTAGGAGCTAATATTGTAATTAATGGTGATATGACTATCACGAATGGTACTGTCACTGGAACTGGAAATATTTCACTTGAAACCGGCTCATTGACTGGAGATGGAATTCTTTCATTGGGAGCAGGTACAACCACAATTAAAACTTCTAATACATTAGGTGGTAATAGTGCCTGGACCTTCTACAATCTAACTCTTGGTAATGCTTCTCAAGTAGGTACAACCACTCCAGTTTTCACAGCCACTACTACAGTTGCTGGTAAACTAACTATTCAAACCGCTCATTACTTGGCGGCTGGTAGTACAAAATGGGACTTAAGTGGTACCGGTACAGTCTTTGTTGAGACTGGTACTTTTGTCGAAGGAGCCAGTACAGTTCGTTACAGTGGAGCAGGGGCCAATGTCTTATCGACCCAGTATTACAATTTAGATATTAATTCTGGAGCTGGTAGTCAAACCTATACCGCGACCGGTTTAGGAATTATTGTTGATAATGATTTAACTATTGGTGGTGCAGCTGGCAGTATTCTAAATCTAAATACCAACGACCCACTCTTTGATGTAAATGGAGATTTAACTATTCATTCCAACGGAACTTTGAGCGCAAGTAACAGCGGTACCTTAACTATTGCTGGTAATTACGACAATAACGGTGTCTTTACTGGAAATGGGGGAACGATTACTTTCAATGGTTCTGTCACGTCAGACATTGCGGCCGGCAGTAGTAGTTTCAGTAGTGTTTTAATTAACTCTACCGGCGACATTACAATTTCTGAACCAGCGACCACCACCGCCACCTTTAATTTATTAAATGCTAATAGCTTCACCTTAAATAGTGGACAGACCTTAGCGGTGAGTGGTAATTTCTACAACAACTTAGGTGGGGCAGCCACTGTATGGACTGGTTCTACTCTGAATTTGTCAGGTGGAAATAATTATTCAATTAATACTTCAACCACTTCTGATAGTTACGCTACTATTGATATAGATGGGACTACACAAATTAGAATGTGGAACTCTGATGCTAGTGCTTACAACGTTGAGTCAACGGCTTCATTGTATTCACAAGATCAAGCGGGAGTGAGTGGAGACTTGTACATCTGGGGTGATTACCGAAAAACTGCTGGTACTGATTATTGGAGTTACGATACTGATTTTGATGGTACTAGCTTATCTGGTAGCGAAAGAAAAGTAGATGTTTACTTCAATTCGGGCTCGAGCGCTACTATTAGCGGCGGGGCTATTTATATGATTGGTACCTCTAGTGCTTCAACTACTGTCCAAAATCAGGGTGCTGGTACCTACGGTTTATTAGTGGGAGGGAATGCTTTAGCTTCATTCTCAAATTATGAAATCCGAGATATTAATAGTTCTGGTTTAGTATTTTCAGGTACTCCAACAATTGTAAATATTTCTCGGGGTGATTTAGAAGTTTCTCAAACTGGTGGCTCTGCTATTACGGTTGGTGGTACCGTCATAACCCAAAATCCAGCTAAAACTTTTACTGATAACCGATTTGCACTAAATGGAGCGGCTTCTGGATTCAACGTCACTGCGACTGGAACTACGTTAAGTTCATGGCGTTTTACTAACTACACTGGCGATATTTCAGGTGAAGGTTTCGACGTTGATCCAGACGGTGACCCAGGATATATCGTTTGGGATGATTCAGCGGCTAATATTACTATTTCGGGAACAGTTTATTCAGATGACGGTTCAACTACTATGGGTGCAGCAGTTTGTGACAGTTCCCGAAATGCTGTCAGAATCGTTGTGGCGGGACTAACTACCTATAATACTTCTTGTGCCACTGGTACCGGTATTTATTCAATCTCTGGTATTAGCTTCTCACCAGGGGATTCAGTTATTGCTTACATTCTTCCAGCTTCAACCGAAGTCGGGGCCACTGTGACAGTTGACCCAGGTTCAAATATTAATAATTTTGATATTTACCAAAATCGGGTAATTGTTCGACATGAGGGAGTAGATCCAATTTCGATTGCTGATCTGGCAGTCTGGGATTCTTCTGACGATGCAAATATTCCATTCACAGCGGTTAATGCTGGAACTGATACTTTAACTTTGCCGGCTAATCGCAAGTTGATTGTTTGGACAGGTAAAGAATTTGAACCGACTGGCAACGTCACAATTTCTGGTGGTGGAGTGGGGGCGGCCTATGACGGTACTCTCGAGTTATTTACTAATGCTATTTGGACCGGTCAAGGAACTGAATCGCTAGCGGTTGGAGGAAGTATGTTGTTGGGTTCAGGCGCGACCTTTACTTCTAGCAATGGAACTACAACTTTCACTACTACCGGAGCGTCTCGAACTATTGATGTTAATGAAAGTGCGTTTGGAAATATTAGTTTCACTGGTAGTGGTAGTTGGTCTATTACAGACCCAACGGCAACTTTCAACGGCAACTTCAGTATGACTAACGGTTCATTAACTATGCCAACCGGAACTAGTACCTTTAATGGTTCATTGGTTAAGACAGGTGGAAGTTTTGCTATCAATGGCAGTCAGTCAGTCTTTACTGGAGCTAGTTCTAAAGTTATTACTCTAGGTAGCTCTGATTTAGCCGCTGTTAAATTCTCAGGTGGAAACTATAGCTTCACCGAAGTTAATGCTACTACCACCGGAGATTTTATTATCAATAGCGGAACTATCACTCTACCAAGCGGTAATTTAGTGGTGGGCGGCAACTTTAGAAATATTTCAGGGGCTATCACGCACAATACTTCTGAAATCATATTAACTAATCCAACCGCTGCAACTGTTCTGGCTTCTAGTTCAGATTTATACGGAGTAACTTTTACAGGCGGTGGTAACTATAGTTTTGAAGACACAAACTTATCATTATTAGATAGACTACTAATCCAAAGTGGCAATGTCACTTTGGCCTCAGGAACACTTTCAATTGGTGGTAGTTTTGATGCGAGCGGTGGTACCTTTGCCAACGCTTCTGGAACACTACTATTTAATTCAGGAGATTCAGGTGAATATATCGATGCCGGAATCAATAATTTCTACAATGTAGTAATTAGTTCACCAGCTGGTGGTTATACTTTAATGACTAATGCTACAACTACTAACAATTTCTCACTCTCAAGTGCTAGCTCATTTACTGCACAATCTGGAGTAACTCTAGCGGTTAATGGCGTCTTCCAAAACTTAGTCGGTGGTTCTAACACTACTTGGACAGGCAGCACGCTTTATTTGAATGGAAATAATTCTTACGAAGTAAATACTAAAGTTTCTGGTGGTGACCAATATAATAATCTAACAGTTGGTCCAAATAGCGATATTAGTTTCTGGAATTCAGCAGCAACTACTACTAGTACTGATTTGACCTCGTCAGTTTATTCTCAGGATAATGCTGGAGTCAATGGAGCTTTGTTTATCTATGGTGATTACCATATTTCTACCACCACTGAATATTGGAGTTATGCCACCGACTTTGACGGTACTAGTTTGTCAGGTAGTGAACGAGCAGTGACAGTCCAAATAGCCGCTAATGCCACAACAACTGTTGATGGTGGAAGTCTACAAATAATTGGTACCTCAGGAAATAGAACGACTTTAACTAATCAAGGTTCTGGAACTTATGCTCTAAACGTATCTGCTGGAACTATCAATGCTCTTTATTACACAATCAGAAACATGAATAGTAACGGTTTGAATTTAACTGGTTCGCCGACTGTCGCATCATTATCTTATGGTAACTATGAATTAGCTGTGGCTTCAGGCTCATTAATTTCACTTGCTTCCAGTGCTCTAAATGCTAATGCTTCTTTGGTTATTACTGGAAATAACTTCTCAACCACAACGGCTATTTCTGGCTACAACGTAAATCTCACTGGTTCAACCAGTAATGCCTGGACTTTCACAGCGCACTCTGGAAATCTTGATGGTGAGGATTTCGATATCGATGGTGGTGATGCTTGTGGTTCAATTCGTTGGTCTGATAGTGCTTGTCTCCTGACACAGCAAACACAATATCGTTGGCGAAATGACGATGGTGGATTAGGGGTTCCAGATTCAGAATGGTACGACACTAATTGGTTAGCTAGAAAGAGAGTTAAAGTAGATAATCAAGATTCTACTACTTACACAGACGCTGCAGTGAAACTATTGGTCACATATGATTCAGATATGCAAGCTGACTTCGATGATTTGCACTTCACTGATTCTGATGGAGTAACCAGTATTCCACATTGGTTTGGATCAACCACCGATAGCGCTATTGCTGAAGTTTGGGTAAAAGTACCGTCTCTTCCAGCTGATGATACTGCTACATTATTCATGTATTACAGTAATCCAACTGCCACCAGCTCTGCTTCAAGTACCGCTACCTTCATTGTCGCTGATGACTTTGAGGATGGAAATATTACAGAGTATAGTGGTCAAACTACTTTATTTACTGCTGGTACAAGTTTCAATTATAATCTTTCATATGGATTAGATAATGCTGGTAACGAAACCGGTAGAGCTAATACTGGAGGTATCTACCGTCTTGACCAAACTGTTAGTCAAGGAGAAACCTTTAGGTATTTGCAATACATAGATACAGCTGGAACTTCTGATGAAACTTGTACTAAATTTGGTATACAGGGTTCAAATGTTCCAAATGATAACTACGCTATTTGTGTTGAGTTACCAGGTACGGATCATATTTCTTTAGTACGAAATGCTATCGATAACGAAGTATCAGCTAGTTTAACCTTAGCTTCTTCAACTATTTCTCTAACAACCGGCTGGTACGAATTTGAAGTTGATTGGGGAACTGACGATAGTTTATTTGTTTCAGTTTTTAATTCCGCCGGCTCATTAGCCGCCTCTATGTCAGCTTCAGATTCAAATTATACTACTGGAGGTTTTGGATTTACCTATTGGTTTAATCAGGGTGGATGGGATGCGGTTTCGTCACGACCAACTCTGACTACTGAACCAACTATAATATTTGGGGCTGAGCAAGTTGATGGAGGAGCTACCTGGAAAGGAGTTCAAAATACACCTGTCAGCTATGGTATAGACGATATTGCTAGATTAAGAGTGGTGGTTGAAAATAGTGGTCTAAACATTATTAATCAACAATTTCTATTAGAGTATGCACCAATCGGAGCGGCTCCAAGTTGTGAAGCGGTTAGTCCAGCGAGTTTTGTGACTGTGCCAATTCAAGCTTCTTGTGGTACATCACCAATTTGTATGCAAAGTACTACTTACTTTACAAATAATGATGCCACCGTAGATTTATTGTTTGATACCGCTGGGACTTTTGTAGCTGGTGAAGCGATTGAAAATCCGTCTGATAAAACAAACAATTTAAATATTAACCAGGATTATTACACTGAAATTGAATATGCGATAACCCCTACTGCAAATACAGTTGATGAAAGCCTATGTTTCCGAGTGACCAATGATGGTACAGACTTAGATACATACCTAAAGGTCGCACAGATGGATTTGCGCTTTGATCCAGTTGTGACTGGAATTAGTTTGAATGACGGATTAGATATTTCACTAATACCTGGCACAACTACTGCAATTTATGCCACTGGTACAGTGACTGACTTGAACGGTTTTGCTGATATTGTCTTGGCTTCATCAACTATCTATCGTAGTGGGGTGTCGGGAGGAGCGGCTTGTGCCCCAAATAACAATGATTGTTATATTTCAACTTCACCAAGTAAGTGTGAATTTACCAATTGTTCAGGTAATAGTTGTACGGTTGAATGTCGAGCTGATATTTACTTCCACGCTGATCCAACTGATTTAAATAGTCTGTACGAAGGAGATCATTGGGCCGCTTTCATTGAGGTGGAAGATGCTTCAGCTGGGTATGGTTTTTCTTCAACCCCACTTCCTGGAGTGGAGATAAATACCTTACGCGCTATTGATGTTCAAGGAGCAATTGATTACGGTGCGCTAGCAGTTAATACGGACACTGGTTCATTCAACGCTTCAACTACAGTTCTTAACCAAGGAAACGTCAATATTAATATTGAAATTCTCGGTACAGATTTAACTGACGGTGCGAGTTCAACTATTCCAGCGGAACAACAAAAATTTGCTACCAGTACTTTCACATATTCCGGCTGTACTACCTGTGATGTGTTATCTAGTTCAACCCCAGTTCTAATCGACGTAGATTTAGCAAAACCAACCATTGATACTCCACCAGTTACGGATGATGTTTATTGGGGAATTAGAATTCCAATCTCTGGAATTAATAGTGTGGCTCATCAGGGAATCAACGTCTTCACGCCAGTAAGTCCATAAGATAATGCTATGATATTTCTAATGCCTAAAAAAGTTATTTCTACTTTTCTATCTCTCGTTTTATTGCTCAATGCCACAGTGGTTAGAGCCGCTGATTCGACTGCACCGGAAATTAGTAATGTGGAAATTTCTGAAGTTTCGGAAACTAGTGTGACTATTACCTGGGAAACCGATGAAGTAGCGGATTCGCTAGTTAATTACGGCTTACAACCTGATTATGGAATCGTTAGAATCCCAGTCGCTGATAGAACTCAACATTCCATTACTCTAGATAAACTTGATCCAGGTAGAGTTTATTATTTCCGAGTCGTTTCTGCCGATAATAGTAGTAATCAGGGAATTTCGGCTGATTACCGAGTGCAAACCTCAGGTACGCCACAAGGAGCGGATGGGGAGGGAGCTTCTAGTGCTACCACTGATGGAAATGGGCAAGGGCAAGACCCGCTAGTTGGGGATGGTAATTTTGGTCAGTCAAAAACCACTAATCAAATCATTGAACAAATCAATGAGATTACTAGCCCGCAAGCTCTGCAGGAAATTTTAAATGAGACTGTTAAAGCGATTGAAGGAATTACTGAGGATTTAACCATTGTTGGTCCACCAACCGTAGTGCCTGAAACTACCACAGCCTTAATCAAATGGACTACAGATAGATCAGCTTCCTCCGAGGTGGTATTTTCACCAACTAATAGTTTTGATGGAAGTAACTACGCTTATAATCAAGTATCAACGGCGGGAAATACTACCGACCATGAAGTTGAGATTATTGGATTAGATCCGTTTACTGATTATAGTTTTAAAGTTAAATCAACTGATGAATACGGTATTACTGGTGAAAGTCGCAATTATACTTTTCAAACAAAAGCCACTGCTCCAGATATTAGAAATCTACGCGTGATTAAGGTTGAGGAAAATGCTGCCACTCTAGCCTGGGATACTAACGTGCCAGCCAAAGCTTTGGTTGAATATCAAGATCAGACTACTGGATCACAAAATTCGGTCGGGCGACCAACTCTGGCGACTACTCACCAAATGCGATTAGCTGACCTTACTCTAGGAACTAGATACGTGGCTTTCGTGACAGCTGAAAATTCAGGAGGGGATAGAATCAAAAGTCAGCCGATTCAGTTTATAACCGTTAAGGATATTGCAGCGCCTATTATCACTAATGTAACTAATGAATCAACTTTATTCCCAGGGGGAGAATCAAGAATTCAAACTATTATTGAGTGGGATACTGATGAGCCAGCTTATTGTTTAATGACATATCAAGAAGGAGTAGCTGGCGGAACAGACCCATATACCATAGAAAAGGAGCAAATTAACTATTCACTTAATCATGTTGAAGTAGTGGTCGACTTTTCACCCGCCACGGTTTATCAATTCTACCTAACTTGTACCGATGAAGCTGGTAATAAAATCCAGTCTGAGAATTTCGTGCTGTTCACACCAATTCAAGAAAAAAATATCATTGACTTAATTCTAGAAAACTTCCAAAGCACCTTCGGTTGGGTTAAAAACATTGGTGGCGGTGGCGGTTAAAATTATTTACTCACCTGTACTGTGGATGTAAATACAATTAATGAGTAAAGAGATGACATAATAGACTGTATGGCGAAGCCCCTGATTATTTGTCGTGATTTATCTATTATTTACAATAAGGGTAAATCAAATGAATTTAAAGCTCTGCAAGGGGTAAGTACGGATATTTTTGAGGGTGAGTATATTATTCTCTTCGGGGCATCCGGTTCGGGAAAATCAACTTTAATGTATTCGATTCAAGGCTCCTTACCACCTGGAGACGGAACCCTGCTTATTAAAGGTGATGATATTTACTCTTATCCTCCGTCTGAACGAGTTTATTTTCAACGTTATGTGATGGGAATTATTTTTCAGTCTTTTAACTTGATTGGCTCACTCTCGGTTTTGGATAATGTGGCTCTGCCAATGATTTTTTGTGATGCTGACAAAACTACGCGTGAGCGGCGAGCCCAATCGCTACTTGATAGATTTGGAGTGGGGCATGTATCACATAAAATTCCCTCAATGCTTTCTGGAGGACAACAGCAACGTGTGTCGGTAGCTCGTTCTATGGTTAATGACCCTAAAATTCTTTTGGCCGATGAGCCAACTGGTAACCTCGATTCGGTTTCTACTCAACAAGTAATGGACAAAATTGACGAGATTAACACTTTTGATAGACGAACCATTATTATGGTATCGCATAATGCTGCTCACTTAAGCTACGCTCACCGAGTGTACTATCTCAAGGATGGTTTTATTGTGCGTGAAGTGGTTAATCCACAACGCAAGCAAATTAAACCCGTATTGGAAGGTGAGACGATTGTGACCGAATTAGAGCAGTTGGCACGACTATTCCCTTATGATTCTGTGGAAACTTTGCGTGTAAAAAGTTTAGTTAATTTTTTAACTCAGGATTATTCCTTTGATCAAATTATTAGATTAGAAAGGGCGACCGCATTTTTTATTCAAGGAAAAATCGACCGAGAAGCTTATGTAAAAAGTCTGGTTTTACCAATCGAACGAGGCGGAGTGCAGATTAATGAAAACGAAGCTAGAAGAATGGTAGGGGTGGCCACTAAGATGATTGCTCATTCAGATGATATTAGACGTTATCGAGCTCGAAAGGATAATGATGGTATTTTCTTTAGTCAACACAAATTAGCAGAAAGATTAAAGGAACACCTAACTGAGTTATACAACATAAAATTATCTAAGGAACAAAATACCAACATGACTGAGCTAATTGCCGATCGTGTGACTGGTGTAATAGAGGAGATTGATATGAATCAAAGAATGATGAAGGGAATTAGGTCTGGCGGTTTGGGATTAAGCGAAAAAGAGGCTGATGAGATTTCTCGTTATTTTGAAAAAGTAATTGCTCAAGGAGTTGATGTTAGTTATAAAAATTAGTTTAGTGAGTGTGTAATAATACTAGTACTGTGAGAATTCAAGATCTAGCACAACTATCAACTCGAATGTTTAAGACCAACCCGTTGCGAACTTGGTTGACGATTTTAGGTATGGGAGTAGGAACGGGGGCAGTAGTGGTTTTAGTTGGTTTAGGTTTTGGGTTGCAACAAATTATTCTTGAGCAAATTGTGTTTGGAGAAACCCTTCTTTCTCTCGGAGTTTCTTCAACTGGGGCACAAGGTTTAAGACTAACTCAAGAAACAGTCGTGTCTTTTGAAAAAAAAGAAGCTGTACTAGACGCGGCTCCCTTAGCTAAATTTCCAGCTTTGGTCACCTACAAAGGATTGACCGGAAACGTTTTTGTGCAAGGAGTAGAGCCAGCTTACTTACGCTATGCCGGAGTCACCGCTTCAGCTGGAACTGTTTTTACTGATGTTGATGCTGGTGATACAAATTCCATTATGCTTTCACCAGCCACCTTAAAATTGTTTGGTATTGCTGATGAAGATATGAATAGCTTTATTGGACAAAAAGTTTCTCTTCGTTTATTAGTTCCGGCTGACGATGGAACTAATGATGTTAATGAGATTATTATTGATAAGGAATACACCGTGCGTGGTATTACAAAGGAGCAAGGAGTACTTAACGCCATGATGATGTTACCTGAGCTCAGAAACTATGTGGGAATTGAGGAATACGAAAGAATTCAGGTTAGAGTTGATTCAAATGCCAATCTACCAATCGTAGAAGCAACTCTTATAGAAGAGGGTTACCGGGTAACAGCGCTTTCAAAAACCGTTGAACAAGCCTCTAAAATTTTCCAAGGAATTCAAGCCGTCCTAGCTACCTTCGGTGGAATTGCTCTAATTGTGTCTGCTATCGGTATGTTTAATACTATGACAGTGACTCTGTTGGAGCGTACCAAAGAGATTGGTATTATGCGTACTATTGGAGCTTCACCTAATGACGTTAAATACTTATTCGTTTCAGAATCGGTAGTAGTGGGCTTTCTGGGAGGGGTGAGTGGAATTGTGATGGGAGTATCACTTGGTATTGCTGTTAATTTATTCCTAAACTTCGTGGCTGGTCAATTCGGTGGCCAGTCAGTTAAACTTTTTTCTTTCCCACTCAATTTCTTGTTATTTATTGCTGTTTTCTCGGCGGCGGTTGGTTACTTAACGGGAATCTTTCCAGCTCGTCGTGCCTCAACTCTAAATCCACTTGATGCTATTCGTTACGAGTAAAATAGTTATCCACACTTATCCACAACCAGAATAAATATTGTGTATAACTATTAAATCGACTTAATATTATAGGTACAATGTAGTTAAGTTAGTTATTTATTTATTATTATGACGTACAAACACGTAGAATTTCCAAAATATGTTCGCACTGCCGGAAAAGTAACCATCCTTACAGCCATAACTGGTCTTTTGGTGTTTATCTTTGCCTTTGCCATTGATGTCGGAACAAAAGAGTTAAGTAAAGTGTCGGCTCAAACTGCTACTACCACTTTAACAGTGTTGAATACCCCTCCAGTCTTTACTGTTGGTGCGTATGAAATAGCTGAATCCTCAACTTCAACTCCAACCAACTCAAGTAGTCTTGTTAGTTGGGGAGCAGTTGGTACAGATGCTAACGGTGCCAACTATTACCTACTTGTCTGTAGTACTAATGCAACTCCAACTCCAAACCCATCAGCTGCCCCAGTTTGTGGCGGTGGAGTACAATGGGGAGTTTCTACCTCTACTATCAGTGGAACTCAGGCCTACGTAGCTACTACAACTACTGAAGCAGCTCCATTTGCAGAACAAAATAACTGGTATGCGTGGGTATGTGACGGTGACTCAGTTGATCCAAGATGTTCAATAACTCCTGTTCAAGGTATCAATGCTACCAACTCATCACCTTTCTTTGTTAATAAGCGTCCAGTATTATCAAGCTTCGATAATGATGGTCCAGCCAATCCAGGTGCTGTAATAAACTTCTACTCAACCTCAACTGATCCAGACGTTGTGGATACTGAAGATGATATATATCTAATTGTTTGTTCAGGTACTGATTACAGTACTACTACTAATACTTGTGCTTCCTTAATTTCTTCTACTACCGTTGGTGTAACGGCTGATGCTTCTGCTTCTTACACACTACCAGCCATCATTAGAGATGATGCCTATCCAGCTTATGGCTATATAGTAGATGAACATGGGCATGAAGCTACAGCTAACCCAATTCAGCAGGACTTTACAGTAAATAACGTAGCTCCGACAGTTTTGGGTGGCGATATTGACTTAAATGGTGGTCTTGACATGACACTTACTATTCCAGCCGCCGAAACAACTGGATTCACCTTAGGTTTTACAATCAGAGATGCTAACAGTTGTCTTACAGCCGCTTCAACTAGTGAAATCGTTGGTTATAATGTCTCAGTCTTTAGATCAAGTATTGGTACTTCAACCTGTGATGCGACCGCTGGTTCATATGATCC
>CAZWXM010000006.1:0-1325 GCA_964637855.1 uncultured Candidatus Saccharibacteria bacterium
TCGAAACTGAAAAATCAATCGCACTAACCGAAGAGGAATTATTGCTAGTGCCTTTCTATTCACAGTTTAATGACATCACTGCCGCAGAGTGGAAAAAAGTTGGTTGTGGGATTACTAGTCTCGCTATGATTATTGATTATTATCAACCTAAACCCCCTTTGGTTGATACTTTGTTACAAGAGGGAATAAAGGCTGATGCTTATCTTAGTAATGCTGGCTGGACTTACGCTGGCTTAATTGGTATTTCAAAAAAGTACGGCCTGACTGGACAGAGTTATGATTTAGCAGCTGCCACCATGGAAAGTGCTTTTAATTCTCTCCAAGCTGCACTGACTGATGGTCCAGTGATTGTTTCGGTTCACTACAAGTTTGAACCAGAAAATCCCATACCACATTTAGTGGTAGCAAACGGTGTGCGTGACGGGAAGCTTTATTACAATGACCCAGCGGCCGAAGCCGGTAATCTATTTATTCCTATCAGTACCTTTAAGGCCGCTTGGAAAAAAAGATATATTGAAATACGTCCCATTTCATAATTATTTTCGCTTAGATTTAAGCTGAAATAAATAATAAAAAGTACCAACAATAAGAACTAGGGCACTGACCCAACCGATAAAAGCACTGTAGTTAAGTGTTACGAGCGCATCTGAAGCTTGAACGGTAATAATTACAAATAACGCCTCGGCAATAATAGTCACTATCGCGTACCGGAGAAAACTGTAATTTAGTAATCCAAAACCATAGCCAATTTCGCCCGGGAGGGCGATTCGTAGTAAAAGAGCCTTGGTAAAATTCATCCGCCTAGAAAGATAATCCTCATATTTTTTAAGACTGTCTTCAGCAATAAATATTTTTAATAATTTATGTCCAGCGTACCTTCCCACCAAGTAAGCATTCAAATCTCCTAGCAACCAGCCAAAGAAGAGCAGGATGCTCGTAAGATTCGTTCCCCAAAGGATGATGGCAATTGGTACTAACGGCGCACTACTAAAAGGCGAAATCATAGCCGATAGGGAAGCTAAAACGATAAACAGAGCTAGGGCCAAAATAGTATTTTGGGAGGTATAGTATTCGGCCTGATCAGCGATTAGAAAAAATATACTTTGGAGATAAGAAGAGAGAAAAATAAGACTAGCTACCAGGAGGATTATCAGTGTGACAGTAATATACTTTTTGGACATGGATTGATTATAGCAAATTAATATATTTGACATCTTTATCGACAAGAGTATTCTGGGCGCAGATTAGTTAATTCTCAAATTTAGGAGGAGGTAAATCATGTACAATCAGGCTAATTTTGTAGCTATTTCTGACGAAGTTTATTT
>CAZWXM010000006.1:1425-7560 GCA_964637855.1 uncultured Candidatus Saccharibacteria bacterium
GGTAAATCATGTACAATCAGGCTAATTTTGTAGCTATTTCTGACGAAGTTTATTTAAAAGCCCCTAAGGCTTTACAAGAGTTTGTTAAACTTTATTTTAAAGAAGAAACCATTTTTGGTACTAAGTGTTGGGTGGCTTTTCAAACACTTAGTCTAAAAAGTATTAAAGATCAAAAAGGGGTAGCTCCGGCACACAGCGCAGATATAAATTATTTTGGTAGACAAGTAATTAAAGGTGGACTTAATGGGAGAAGTCTAGCTTATATAATTGATACATATAAAAGAAGTCCGACTAAATGTTTTAGTTTTTATCGGAGCTGGGACGATGGCTGTAGTGGCCAGATGCATGATGATTAATTTTAAAACCGCCAACTTTTAAGTCGGCGGTTTTTTAAAGTTTAAGCTTTGTTAATTAAATATATACCACAGATAAAGTGTGTTAAATCATGCTATAATTGGCTTCAATTTTATAGCGAGCCCGAGGGTTTATCCAGTGTTTACCTAATTAAAATTTTATTAACCTAATTTGATTATTGATATGTGCGGAACTAATGAGTGTAGAAATAACGAGACAATTTTTGATGAAATTGCTGAAGATGCCAAGGAGTTGAAAGTAAATGTGGTATTAACTTCACTCACTTTAATCGGTCTGGCGGCTGGAATCTTTGCTCAATTGAGCAATCTGGAAACTATTTATGTAGTCATTCCGTTCACCTTAGCCTATTTGGCCGGTGGAGGTAGAGCCACTAAGGAAGCGTTTGAAGATTTACTCAGTAAACACCTGAGTATTGATTTATTGATGGTCTTAGCTGCTTTAGCCGCTGCTGGAGTAGGTCAGGTCCGTGATGGTGCAATTTTACTTTTCTTGTTTAGTTTGGCTAGTACGCTTGAGGGTTATGCGATGGGTAACACCAAGCGTGCGGTAGCGGCTTTGATGGAGTTGCGTCCTGATGAGGCTAATGTGCTACAAGCAGATGGTTCGACTAAAAGAATGGCGGTGGAGTTAGTTCACATTGGGCAACAGGTAGTGGTCCGGCCGGGCGAGAGAATGCCGGTGGATGGAAAAATTATTTCAGGTATGGGAGCGGTTGATCAATCTTCGGTAACGGGTGAGTCAGTACCAGCCGATAAAGAGCCGGGAGATTTGGTATTTGCGGGAACAGTAAACCAGAATTCCGTTTTGACGATTAGTGTTACTAAAGAAGCGGCTCAGTCAACGATTTCTCGGATGATTGAAATGGTGACAGAGGCTCAATCTAAACGCTCACCGAGCGAACGATTTAGTGAATGGTTTGGTCATCGGTATACTATTTTTGTGTTAACTGGAAGTGTTAGTGCTCTCGGGATTTTCTTGTTAATGGGTACTCCGTTCGCCGCCGCCGCTTATACGGCTGCGACACTACTAGTAGTCGCCAGCCCTTGTGCCATTGTGATTAGTGTTCCAGCGGCGGTTTTGTCGGCTCTCTCATCAGCTGCTCGCACGGGAGTTTTATTCAAAGGCGGAGCCGCTCTAGAAGATTTTGGTAATGTCGATATTATTGCTTGTGATAAAACTGGAACTCTAACGGAAGGGAAAATGAGCGTGACAGATGTGGTCCCCTTAGGTCATCAAAATATTGATTCGGTCTTGATGATGGCGGGCGCTTTAGAAGCTCACTCAGACCATCCGTTAGCGCGCAGTGTGGTGGCTTATGTTCAACAAAAAGGATTGGTGATTCCTAATGTGACTGAAACAGTGGCTATTCCGGGGAAAGGAATTATCGCTAATTTTGAAACTAATCAATACTGGGTAGGAAACCGAGCTTTATTATCGGCTCAAGGAGTTGTGATTACTGAGGAATTAGAAGCTAGTTTGGCTAACTTAGAAGAGTCTGGTAAGACTCCGATTATTGTTGGTGAAGCTAATGTTGTGATTGGTCTGATTGGAGTGGCTGACAGTATAAGAAAATCAGCCCCGATTGCTATTAATGAATTGCGTAAATTAGGAGTGAAGAAATTTGTGATGTTGACCGGCGATAGTAAGGTGGTAGCGGCAGCGGTCGGAGCTCAGTTAGGTCTTAAGCCCGAAGAAATTTTTGGGGCGTTGTTACCAGAAGATAAAGTGAAAATTGTTGAGCAATTAAAAGCCGAAGGCAAAGTCGCTTTTGTAGGGGATGGTGTTAATGATGCAGCGGCTTTAGCTACTTCAAATGTGGGTGTAGCGATGGGAGTAGGTGGTAGTGATGTGGCAATTGAAGCGGCAGATGTAGCTTTGTTATCTGATGATTTGGAAAGATTGGCCTTTACGAGAAAAATTTCCCAAAAGACCAATAGTATTATTAAACAAAATCTTTTCTTTGCGGTTGGAATCATGGCTTTGATGGTTGTAACTACTATTTTCTGGTATTTGCCATTACCACTTGGGGTGATTGGTCATGAAGGTGGGACTTTGGTAGTGGTGGCTAACGGTCTACGCTTATTGATGATGAAGAACAATCTAGCGGTTTAATTAAATTAAGCCAGATAAATAATATGATTCAAATTTCCAACGGTAGTTGGTTTAGTTTCATGTGTATTTAAACAATAAATTTAATAACTGCTGGTATAATCAACTTTTATGAATCAGCTATCGACGGAAAGAAAGGGTGAGGCGAGTTTATTTTTAGGGGCAATAATTTGGTCATTTTTCCCAATCATTACTCTGCTTTCTTACGCTGGTTTAGAACCAATTACTTCACTAGCTTGGTCTACTTTAATTTCGTTCATTCTTTTTACTTCACTCAGTGTAATTAGAAAATCTTGGGTAAACATTTTTAAAAAAGAAATCCTCTTACCAATTTTAGGGGTAGCCGCTATTCATGGAATTTTAGTTTATTTTCTCTTTTTTATTGGTTTGCAATATACCACCGCGGGAAATGCGGCAGTGGTATCAACTTTAGAAATACTTTTTTCTTATTTGTTCTTTCATGTTTTTAGAAAAGAGCATATTGATTTTTCACATAGGGTGGGCATTATTTTGATGTCATTAAGTGCTCTGGTAATTTTGTCACCAAATTTTGAATCTTTACAAAAGGGAGATTTGTTAATCTTACTAGCAATGGCCATCTCTCCGTTGGGTAACCTATTTCAAAAAAGACTCAGATCTAAAATTAGCACTGAACAAATACTTTTCTACCGAGCACTAATTGCTTCATTTTTTCTATTTGGCGCGGCTTATTTATTTGGAGAAAAGGTAGTTATACCAACGTTAGATATATGGCCCATCTTAATTATTAGTGGAATATTATTATTTGGTTTACAAAAAATATTATGGGTGGAGGGTATTCATCGGGTTGGTGTAACCAAAGCTGTTTCAATTACCAGTATTTCACCAATTTTTACCCTGATTTTTGCCTATTTTATTTTAGGTGATGTTCCTACTACTATTCAGTTAATATCGGTTCCTTTAGCGGTGATAGGCATTCTATTTTTGACTAGAAATAACGCTTAGGTTCATTAAGCCTCAATAACCTATTTATCACACGCTCCGACGTCCGCCTCTTACCATAAACATTTAGCCCTCACGGACGCTCAAAATAGGTTATTGAGACTAAGATTGTCACTGTTTAGATTGACAAATAGCTGTAAACTTGTATTATGTAGGTTCAAATCGAATTGTACTAAACAAAAGGTTTATACATTTCTCAAAAAGGTTTGAGATTTATTTACTTTTGTTTAAAACAATATGCAAACAGGAACTATCGCTCGTTTAAATAACGGGTACGGATTCATTACTCGAGAAGGACAAGATAAAGATCTTTTCTTTCATGTTAACGAACTACAAGGTGTAGCATTTGACGACCTACGAGAGGGAGACAAGCTAACTTTTGAAGTTGGTGAAGGTCCAAAGGGACCTAACGCTGTAAACGTTAGTCGAGCTGCTTAATTGCAAATCTAAACAAAAAACACCCATCAGGGTGTTTTTTGTTTGTCATAATTTGGTATAATGGAGTGTAATAGTTTAAAAATAATAATCTGAATCACTATGCTAACTCTTTATTTCAAACCAACTTGTCCATTTTGTCATCGGGTTATTCAAATTGCTGAAAATCTTAATGTGGAGATGGAGATGAAAGATATTTCAGAAGATGAAACTGCTCTAGCAGAACTTTTGGAAAAAGGGGGAATGAAACAAGTGCCATTCTTAGTTGATTCAGAAAAGGGAGTTTCAATGTATGAGTCGAGCGATATTATTGATTATATTCGTGAATATTACGCTCAATCAAAAATGGAAGCTAGTCCAGTAAAGCCAAGGGTACATATTAGTAATTCGGTGTGTGAATCTTGCGAAGGTTAATAGTCTAAAAAGTATAAATCATGACATTTCCAGAAATTAGGTTTAAGTATAATGATTTAGAAGAAGCTCAATCACTAACAGCTATCGTTGAACAAAAATTAAGTACTTTAGAGAAGTATCTCGGGGGAGCTGGTTCAGCTGTTTGTGAAGTTGAATTTGAAAAAGCGGCTCCGCAACAACATGGTCAGATTTATCGGGTAGAAGTTAATCTAAATGTTGACGGTCTTTTATATCGAGCGGAAGCGACTGAGGAAAGTTTTGAGAAGGCAATTGATGAAGTAAAAGAGGAATTAGATGCTGAAATTCGTAAAGCAAAAGATAAACAAACCACTTTAGATAAGGATGCCGGTCGAGAAATGAAAGAAAAAATGCTGACTGATGAATAAAAAACAAAAGGCCGGAGAAGTTTTACTTCTCCGGCCTTTTGTTTTTAAAGTGTTCTTAAATAATCTTCAAAATCAACTTCCTTTTTTCCCTCTGGTACTACTCTTAATATTTTTAACGAACCACTAGTAGACAGCTCAGCGGTTTTGATTTTAATTCTTTTTCCATTATAGATAAAATAGGTATCACCAATACCAGCAAAAGCGTTGATAGCGTGCCAAGCTTTTAGGGCCGCTGGGCCGCCTGGTAGCTTCAAAGGGTCGAGACTAAGCTCACTGTCGCTTTTTTTAAGTTTGCCGCAGTAGCTGGCTTGTTCATGTTCTTGTTCTTGTGGAGATAGCTCATCATTAACCCAAGCTGGTAATGTTTCGGCCAGCAACTTACCACCCAATTTAGCTAGCTTTTTGTCTAAGTCTGGACCGCTCATGGGCCAAGTTTCTTTGGTTAAATATAATTGCTCCTGTTCTAAGGTTGGACCATGATCCATTTCTTCATCGAGTAACATAATAGTTACTCCTACTTCTTCTGGTAAATTGTTTAGAATAGCAGTTCTGATTGGGCTTGAACCTCGTAATCTTGGTAGTAGTGAAGGATGAACATTTACTACTCCGCGTTTAGGAATTTCTAGTAGCCACTTGGGTAAAATAAAATTATAAGCGACGACGACGAAGACATCCCAGTCAGTCTGGCTTAAAAATTCTCGAGCGGACTCATCCTTGTAAGTAGTGGGTTGAAACACTTTTATCCCTTCAGCTTCGGCCCAGACTTTGGCTGGGGGTTTGGTGATAACCTGATCACGTCCAGTTGGACGGTCAGGATTGCAAACGATAATTTCAGGTACTAAATCAGCTTCTTTAAGTTTATTTAAAACCGGAACGGCCAGTGGTTCGCCACCAAAAAAAACAAATTTAATTTTCGAGTTCATATTATAAGAGTGGCTCTTTATCTTTGTGCCAAATCTTTTCAGCGCGGTCGGTAAATAAGATGCCGTCAAGATGGTCAGTTTCGTGTTGCATAATTTGGGCTAATAACCCACCGGCCCCACGAGTAAATGTTTGACCAGTTTCATCCAAACCTGCCAAGGTAACGTTTTTGTGGCGAACGACAATCCCATAAGTATCTGGAATAGATAAACAGCCTTCACCCACTTCATGAGTCTTTTTTGAGAGTTTAGTAAAATATGGATTAATTATCACCATATTTGGTAGAGCGTCCTCACGATCACTTTGATCATCAATCAAAAAGATTCTTTTTGAGACGCCAATTTGGGGAGCGGCAATCGCTACGGCGGCATAACCATCAACATCGTAGGTTTTAATGGCGGCTTTTAAGTCTTTAACAATTTTAGCGACTGTGCCATTAGAAAAATCCTCCGCTGTAACTTCTTCAGCGATGGTGTGTAAGGCGGGATGATTTAGGGGTACTAACTTGGCCATA
>CAZWXM010000006.1:7660-26400 GCA_964637855.1 uncultured Candidatus Saccharibacteria bacterium
TTAAACGATTCGTTCTGGGTTAATTTCTACTTTTACGTAAGGGGGTAAGTTTTTTAGCTTAGGTATAAGTTCGGCGTAGAGTTCCTTATTTTCATTAGGGATTCTTAATAAACCATGACGCTGGGTTTTATCTGTAGTTGAGTTTGGATTGTTGTAATATTGAACCTGGTAATCACTTAACAGGGAAACAATTGGTTTTTCTAAATCCATAACTGAACTAATGGTGCCAAGCCAAGTCATAAGAATAAAAGTGCTGTAGGGAGGGTACTGCAACATTTTTCGTAAAGCTATTTCATCATCATAAAACCTTTCAATCGCACCGCGACTAGCGTGAATCATTAAATTATCAGATTCAGTTCTAGTTTGAACGATTACTTCCTTAGCAGTACATTCACGTAATTTTAGTATTAATCTAAATAATGATTCGTCAGCGCGCCAGGTGGGAATCGAGCGGGCAGCATCTAGTGAGATAATGGCGCTAACATCAACTCCTTGATTGAGATAAGGTAAAGCGATTTGAGTTCCAATTAAAACCCCAGACTTTTTAGCAAAAAAATCTTTTATTATTTTTTCGGCTCGCTTGGCGGTCGGGGCGGTATCGTTGTCTATGATGGTTACTTCTTCATTAGGAAATTTAGCTTTCCATTCATCGTACACATACTGAATACCAATTCCTCTTTCGCGTAATCGCCAAGAACCACAATGACTACAAACATCAGCCGCTGGTACTCTACGACCTGAAGTACTGGAAACAAACCAACGTTTTTCTTCGCCATTTTTGGTGGTTCTGATTAACGAGTAGGGTGTATTAGAGTCGGGACACCGAAAGATATTGCCACAGTCGATACAAGCGACAACAGGAGCTAATCCGCGTCTGGCTGCGTAGAAGAAGATATGACCTTTGGCTTCCAAAGCCCTTTCAACGCTAGTGATTAGCTCTTTAGAAAATAATTGGAATGGAACATCCGGTTTAGGTTTATCTTTTTGAGTGATGATAGATAGGGGAGCCGGGAAGGCGATTCGTTTTGCTTCTTCGCCGTATGTTATAAAAATTTCCTCCCTCCGTCTAACTTCATCTTCAGTTCTAGGAACTGTATCTCCGAGTAAAATTGAGCGCTGAGAAACTTGAGCGTATTTAATTAAAGCGTCACGGTAATCTAGATAAGGTCTTCGCTTGCTTACATAGTGTCCACTAGCGGATTGTTCAATAATAATCGCTATCAAATCAACCCTTTCTAAAAAGGCAAAGGCCGGTGTGGTAATAATTAATTTGGCGGCTGTCGTATCAACTATTTTTAAATAAGCCTCATCTCTTTGCTTCTTAGTTTGGCTAGGGGAAAAAACAATCAGTCTATCTTCAATACCAGTACTAAGTTTTTTGACAGCATAGCCAATATCAGCGGCTGAAGGCACTACGATCATAATTGAACCACGATGAGCAAAAGTGCTTCTAATAAAACTTTGGTAAGCACTGTAGCGCTCATTAACTTTAGCGGTTAACAGTTGGGGTGTGCTTTCTTCATTATGATTACCCAAATCGGTGCGAGGGTATTTTCTAGTTCCATTTGAAACATCAGGTGGTAATAAGTTAAAAATCAGACTACCAATTGAAGCCGGGTAAATTTTACAAAGTTCAATGGCGGTGGCTCGGAGAGATTCAGGTAAAATAACTGGATTATTTTGGACAGGTAATTTACGCAGAGAAAAAGTGGCCGCTTTAAGCGCGGTTTTAGTACTACTGACTGGCCGGGTTTCGGTCACAATCGCTGTTTGATTTTTACCCCTAATTGGCACTTCAACAAAACTACCAACTTTGTATTCAATGCTTGAAAAATAAGAAAGTGACTCAAGTTTAGTGCCGCGAATTAAAGGTGTAACTTGGGTGACAAACATAAGTCTGGATATTATAGCAAAGGCCGCTTGATTGGCTTCTTGCCAATCAAGCGGCCATCACGTGTGGTGCTAATTTTTGATGAGTCATTACCCTTATTTAAGTTTATGAGTGTGAGTCCCATGAATTTGTCTTAGGAATAGACGAATTCGGAACAAAGTAAACAAAAAGCCCTTGCGGGCTAATGTTTACTTTTAAAACTCGTCTAAATAATCTATTTCTGCTCCGAGGGATTTGAGTCTTTCTACTAGCTTTTCATAGCCACGATTAATACTGTAAATATTTCGGAGGACTGATTGTCCAGAAGCGCCAAGCATAGCAATCAGTAGGATGGTAGCCGGACGTAGGGCGGGTGGACAGATAAGTTCAGTTGCGCGTAATTTGGTTGGTCCATTTATGTAAATTCGGTGCGGGTCAGCTAAAACCGTATCAGCTCCGAGTTTATCTAGTTCAGTAAAGTAAATGGCGCGCTTTTCATAGACCCAATCATGAATTAAGGTTTGACCTTCAGCTTGAGTTGCAATGACTGCGAAGAAGGGAAGATTATCGATATTAAGACCTGGGTAAGGTCGAGCGTAAACTTTTTCGTGCAAAGAAACTAATTTTGATGGTTTGGTATTAATATCCACCAATTTAGTTACTCCATTGTGACTAAAGTAGGGAGCGGATTTTTTATATTTAAAACCCATTTTTTCCAGCTTCAATAATTCAAGTTCGAGAAATTCAATCGGACAACGAGTGATTGTGATACTGGAATTAGTAACTATCGCGGCGGCTAAAAAGAACATACTATCAGTCGGGTCCTCAGCTAGGGTGTATTCAATATCTTGATTAATTTGTCCAACTCCCGTGACAGTTAGGGTGGTGGTCCCAATACCTTCAATCTTTACTCCAAACAATTGAAGAAAAGCGCACATTTCTTGAACCATGTAGTTGGCGGAAGCGTATTTAATGATAGTGGTGCCAGTCGATTGAGCGGCGGCAAATAAAACATTTTCAGTTACCGTGTCACCAGATTCATAAAGAATGATTTCTTTAGGTTGCTTTAATTTAGTATTTATCACAAAAGCATCAGCGGTGGTTTTTATATCGACACCAAAATGCTCCAAAGCATAAAAATGAGGTTTAACCGTTCGGCTACCAAGTTTGCAACCACCAGACTGTGGTAAGGAAAAAGATTTTAGTTGATGGATTAATGGTCCAATAAACATCACGATACTACGAGTTTTAATCGCCGCTTCTTTATCGATTTGCTTAAGGTTAAAAGTTTTAGGCGGGGTAATAACGACAGTTGTATCCTTCCACTCAACTTTAACGCCAATACTTTCTAAAACTTCAATAATTCTATGTACTTCCTCTATTCGTGGTAAGTGATGTAGGGTAGTTTTACCTTTATTTAGAAGCGAAGCACACAAAAGACCAACTGCTCCATTTTTAGAAGTATTAGTTTCAATTGTGCCTGATAGTTTTTTACCACCTTGAATCGTCACATTGACTGTGCCCGGGGAGAGAGTAATTAAATTTTTACCCAATGCCTTACTAATTTTTCTAAGCATGTCAGCACTGACGTTTTGTTTGCCACTTTCAATGCGAGCGATGGCACTCTGGGTAGTTTTAATTTTCTTGGCTAAGTCAGTTTGCGTGATACCTTGAGTTTCTCTCATATCCGCGATTCTAATTCCGATGTGATTTTGCATACTTATGTAGTATAGCAGATATGCTATGTAGCTATTTAGTAATAAACATTGACCATTATCAAAATTATTATCTAGTTATAAAAGTATAGATTTGTGTAATCCCCAAAAACCAGTAAGATTGTCATACTTATGTTTAGTAACTTAACTCCTAAAGTTGGTATTGATCTCGGAACTACTAACATTCTGGTATTTGTACCGGGACAAGGAATCGTACTAAATGAACCGTCGGTAGTGGCTGTCTCTGAAGACAATAAAGTTTTGGCGGTAGGAACTGAGGCCAAGCTGATGATTGGTCGTACTCCAGATAACATTCGCGCTTATCGTCCCATGAAGGACGGTGTAATTGCTGATTACCGGGTAACGGAAGCGATGTTGCGTTACTTTTTGCGTAAATCGATGAGTAAGTTTCATTTATTTAGACCAGATGTGATGGTATCGGTGCCAGCGGGCGTAACCTCAACTGAACGGCGAGCCGTGATTGAAGCTACGATTAAAGCTGGAGCTAGGAATGCCTATGTAGTGAAGGAGCCAATTTTGGCTGCCATTGGGGCTGGGGTGGCAATTTACGAACCACAAGGCCATATGATTGTAGACATCGGTGGCGGCACTATCGACGTGGCGGTTATTTCGCTAGGAGGAATTGTGGCTTCAAATTCGGTTAAGTGTGCGGGAAATAAAATTGACGCGGCGATTATTGATTACGTTAAAAAAACTCGTAACCTTTCTATTGGAGAAAAAACCGCTGAAGATATAAAAATTAAAGTTGGCTCGGCTTTACCACTCGAGGATGAGTTGGTAATGGAAATTAATGGTCGCGACATGTTATCTGGTTTACCACGCACCACTGAAATTAGAAGTAATGAAATGGTGAAGGCTATCGGTAAAGAGTTGAGAGAGATGATTAAGGCAATTAAAGATGTCTTCCAAGAAACTCCACCTGAATTAGCTTCCGACATTATTGATAGCGGTATTATTATGACTGGCGGTACTTCACAATTAAGAAATTTCCCAGAGTTAATTCGTCGTCGGACTGGAGTAAAAGCAGTGGTGGCCGATCAAGCATTATTTTGTGTTGTAAAAGGGACTGGTATTGCGCTGGAACACTTGAGTGCTTACAAACGCGCAGTGTTAGCTAAAAAGTAAATAAAGGCCAGAAGGGCCTATTATTTACTTTGCTCTCAATCCAGCCCTTTCCTAGGCTGGATTGCTAGAGCTCGCGCCCTAAAATTTCGATTCAGGTGATAATTATGTTTAAGACAGCAAGAATCTATTTGAGTTAATTTTATTACCATTCGTTCATTAAATAATTTATAGGGGATTAATATAAATTCTATTACTTTTCGTACGTTACACTTAAGGTATGAATGAAGGAGTACCACAAAAGTTCTCTACACCAGAGGAGGAAATTAATTTTTTGCGTGAGCAAATTGCTAAAAAGGAGCAAGAGTTACTTGGTCGGTCGGCTGAGGTTGATGTAGCTGATACTGAAACTATTGCCCGTCAAGAAATAAATGAATATGTCAGCTTTACTCCCAAGTTAATTCTTGACGGTGGTTATGAGTTACAAGGTAAGGATTTAGTTGAATCAATTCAAACGGTAGAGAATTCTTATGACCCAGTAGAAGAGGTGATGCAAATCGCTTTAGAAAAAGGAATTAGAAATGCCTTTACGGTACTCGAAAAAACCAATAATGCTTATGTGATTGATGAAGTACATCGCCGGCTAATAGAACATATCCAAACTGGTGCCTATATAGCTGATTTAAAGGAAGGGGTACCGCCTTGGGGGATTTTACACATGACACTTTATGAAGTAACTCTACCAGCCCAAAGAGATAAAAATGGTCATGAATATCAGCTGCAAGAATTAGTAGGAGTAATGGAGCAATTATTTGCTGGGCTTAAGACTATTGGTTCGGCTGATAAAGGTAATCATTATGTAATTGAAATCGCTGTAGCAAATAAGAGTCAAGATATTGTTTTTTATGTAGCGGTGCCAAATCAGTTTAGAACTTTGTTTGAAAAACAAACTTTGTCTTTATTTCCACACGCTGTTTTAGTTGAACAAAAGCATGACTACAACATTTATATTGATGGCGGGCACACCCTAGTCTCGGATGTTGTTTTAAAGAAACACCCAGTTTACCCATTAAAAACTTATCAGGATTTAACCACTGATCCGTTAGCTGTCATATTAAATGCTTTTTCAAATATTGAGCATGATGGAACGGGAGCAGCCTTACAATTTGTTATTCGTCACTCAACGAAAAAATATCGGGAACAGTACGAAGGAATTATTAGGTCAGTAGAAAAGGGTACTAAGGCTAAAGAAGCAATTGCGCGTAGTACCGTTGCGGGTGATTTTTTAGCGTCAGTGGGAGATTTATTCAAGAGTAAAAAACCAACTCAAGAAATTGAAGCCGTAAAAGAAGTTGATACTCAAGCCGCTGAGTTGTTTAAAAAGAAAATTTCCACTGATATCGTAGAAGTGAATATTAGAATTGTCGTCTCTTCCAACGGGCTTAGCAAAGCAGAAAAAATTCAAGCCGAAATTGAATCAACTTTTAACCAATTTAATACCGTTGATAGTAATCAGGTAGAGTTTATACATCAGAAGGGTATTCATTTACGACACGCACAAGAGGCTTTTTCATTCCGTAAGCTATCAACCAAAACCCTCCTACCTCTGTCTTTAACTGAATTATCTACTTTGGTTCATTTCCCAGCGGAAGGAGTCAATTCAGCTCCACAAATGAAACAATCACACTCTAATTCAGCCTCTGCTCCAACCAATATCCCGACGACAGGTACTCTGCTTGGTATCAACAAACATCGAGGAGTGGAGAAAGAAATTTACATTACTCCTGAAGACCGGTTGCGACATTTTTACATCATCGGACAAACAGGTACTGGTAAGACGACCTTGATGAAGAATATGATTATTCAGGATATTCAGAGAGGTGATGGAGTGTGTATGATTGACCCGCATGGGACGGATATTGAGGATGTCTTAGCGGCGGTACCGCCCGAACGAGAGGAAGACATTATTTACTTTGATCCCTCTAGTATGGAGCGAGTGATTGGTCTTAATATGCTCGAGTATGACTACACTAAACCAGAGCAAAAAACTTTTGTGGTTAATGAACTATTTTCAATCTTTCAAAAACTTTATGGAGCCAACCCAGAGTCAATGGGTCCAATGTTTGAACAGTACTTTAGAAATGCCACGATGTTGGTGATGGAAGATCCAGCTAGCGGTAATACTTTAATGGATATTGCTCGGGTGATGGTAGATGCACAGTATCGTCGCTATAAATTAGAGCGGGCTAAAAATCCAGTCGTAGTTCAATTCTGGCGTGAGATAGCTACCAAAGCGGGCGGGGAAGCTTCGCTCGAAAATATCGTACCGTACATCGTATCTAAATTTGATGTCTTTACTGCTAACGATTACATGCGGCCAATCATCGGACAGCAGCGCTCCGCGTTTGATTTTAGAAAAGTGATGGACCAACGTAAGATTTTATTAGTAAATTTAGCTAAAGGTCGCTTAGGAGAAATCAACGCTAGCTTAATCGGTATGATTTTGGTTGGTAAAATTTTGATGGCGGCATTATCTAGAGTCGATGATTCAACTAAAAGTTTTCCGCCGTTTTATTTACACATGGATGAGTTTCAAAATATTTCTACCAATTCTATTTCAGCCATTCTTTCTGAAGCTCGCAAGTACAAATTAGGTTTAACCATTGCTCATCAATTCATCGCTCAGCTCCAACCAGATATAAAAGACGCTGTATTTGGAAACGTTGGTTCAATGGCGGCTTTCCGTGTTGGTCCTGAAGACTCTCAATTTTTGGAACAGCAGTTTGGCCCAACTTTCGGGGCTAATGATTTAATGAATGTGCCAAACCACAATGCTTTCTTGAAAGTGCTAGCCAATGGTACGCCAACTCCACCATTTAGCATTTCTACGATTGCTCCACCAAAGACAGATTTAGAGCGAGTGCAAAAGTTAATAAATATGAGTATGCAAAAGCATGGCCGACCACGAGCCGAAATCGAGGCTGAAATTAGCCAGCGCTACCAAAAACCTGCACCAACTGTACCACCAGCTCCTAGCTTGGGGTAGAATGGGTGATAATTTTATGAATCCTAAATCACTAGAAAATTTGAATAGTGCTCAGGTTGAGTATGTTATTGAAAAGAAAGACTTAGATTTAACCAAGTTGGAAGATTTGGATTTTTTAGTTGCGAACGCTAGTGATTTATATAATGAGATACTAAGTTATGAATTGGCGGCTGAAAGTGAAAATTTCAAGAGTATAAATTCTGATATAAAAATCGGTCACGAAATATTTACTTCAGTCGGTTTAAGTTTAGTTGACCTCAAGTCAATTATTTATGATGTTAGAACTGATGTTTTAAATAAAAACTTTAATATTGATGACAGTCAGATTGATACGATTCAAAGTTTATACAATGATTTAATTCAAGCTCGTAATATTCTAGCCGAAGCCTATGCCGAGGTGGACAAGGTGTCATTTTTGAATGATGAATTCTTGTCAGAAGAAGGGATTGATATTGAAGCGGATACTTATTTCTTTGCGGCTACTAAAGATGCTCCTGATTCAGAAATGGAGTTCATTCTTGATGAGAAACCAAAACGTGGCAATCTTACCGTTAGTGATGAGAGTTTAGAGGGTAATATAAAAATTGAATTGAAGGTGGCTAAGGGAGCTGAAACTAAAATCGATAAGCAAGTTGAAACTAAAGCCGAGCCAAAACAAATGGTAGTTAATCAGGATTTAAATCCCGCTGAAAATAGAGTGCTTCTAACCGAAGAAAAAATCGACCCTGTAAATAAAGTTATAGCTGAAGATTTGGTAGCTAAAGCGACCAGTGATATTAAACGCTATATTACAGACGACAGTTACGCAAAAATTCTCAAAGAAAAAGAGAATCCAGTTTTAAAATCAGAGTCCTTACAACGTTTGATTGATAACGCAGTCAAAAAAATTGAAGACCCTAGCTATGATTTCTTTGAAAGAAAATTTGATGAGTATAACAGCGCATTTCCTTATATTGAAAATCTAACTCTAACGGAAATTTTTGCATTAAATCAAATTGAAAATTTACGGGAGGAATTAAAAGGTGAAACAGTGAATGTTAAATATGACACTCTCATTGCCTGGATTGATTTTATTGGTAGTCACTTACTGCCATACAAGGAAGATTATTATGATGAAGATGAATTGACTCAAGAACCAACTTTAAAAGATTTTTTTGCTCGTTGGGTAATCGAAAATCAATAAAAAGTTTTTAATTCACAGTTTAGCTAAAAAGTTTTACGTGCTTAATTTTAATTAGTGCTATTATATAAAACATATGACGAACGAAGGTTCTTTACAGGCGGAGGCAAGTCAATTTGCTTTTGATCTAGATTCACAAAAAGGGGTAACAATTTTGTTAGCTTCGATTAGAGTTGCAGAAATTTCTCCAGAACAAAAAAATGAGTTAAGAGATTTAGTTTTTTTGTATGCTAATGGCGGTAGAGATGAATCAGTTCGAATCACGATTGAACAAAAGGTAGTAGCTTACGGGGTAGAGATGGCTCCGAATTTAAAATTAGCTACTCCAGCTGAGGTGGTGGTTGCAGAAAAACCACGACCGGCTTTTGGAACCTCAAGACCAGCTCCTTCGTTTACTCCGACTTCAGTTAAAGTGATAGCAACTCCTGACGTAGTTAAGGTGGAAGAAAAAGCCATTCCTTTTAAAGTTGAAGTATCTGTACCAAAACCAGCTGAAATACCGAAGGCTGAGATTGAAGTTCCTCTACCAACGCCAGAACCGGTGATTGTCGTTACTCCAGAACCAGTCTCGACACCTGAACCGGTCTTTGCTCCAACGCCAGAACCAATCGTAGCTCCAGCTCCAATTCCTGAACCAGTTCAACCTCCTGCAGCCGAAGCGGTTGCTTATGATTCTGCTCAAAGTCTGCAGAGAATTCGTGAGATTAAATCAATTGTAAATGACAAAGTCGGCAATCCGGTAAATCTAGTTGATATTGATAATGAAGTTGGTCGTGAATACATGGGCGCTTTGTTAGATGCTATGAAGAAAATCAATAGTGGTTCTTCGGCTATTTCTGCGATGAAGCGTCTCGAAGCGTCGTTCATTGAAGTACAAAAAACTATTGAGAAGCATAATCAAATAGCAGTTGAAGCAACTCCTGAACCGGTCTCGACTCCAGTACCCGATATACAAGAATTAATTCGTCCTGAAGTAGTAGAAACAACTCCAACTCCAATTTCGATTCCAGAACCAACTCCAGTTCCAGAACCAACTCCGATGCTTGAACCAGTTTTTGCCCCAACGCCAGAACCAATCGTAGCTCCAACTCCAATTCCTGAACCAACGCCAGAACCAGTTCCGGCGCCTGAAGTTAAGTTTGAAGAAAGACCAAGTAATCTACCGATTCAAGAAATTCCTAAAATTGAAGCTAAGGAAATGAATGCGGCAGTAGTTGAAAGTCGTGAGTCAGCTTGGGGTCAAACCTCCAATGATGAAGAAGTTAAAACTGAATCAAGGATTCCTATTACGAAAATCTCTTCTTTAGGTGACTCTAAGGTCAAGCCAACCTCGATTGATAAACTACCCACCGCCGCTTCATTGGAATCTTCTTCAGTTCAGGGTGATGCTCTATTTACTAAGCAAGTTGATGACGGTTTGTCACAATTACTACAAGAGTGGTCAATTTTCAAAAAAAGTGGCTTATTTGGTACTGGTCCAAAGGGTAGTGAACATCCATTGTTTAAGAAAATCGCTACATTACAAATCCCCCTACTATTAGCTGGTCGCTTTGAAGGAGCAACTCAAGAGATTAAACAAAGCATAACTGACTATATGAATGGTTGGCGCTATGAGCAAGGAATTATTTATGAACAAGGGGAAACTTTTGAACATTACTTAAGACGAGTAATTAGGCATATTCTAGATTTGCAAAAAAATAAATAAAGTCATAGTCTATTGATATGACAGAGGTTCATCACGCTTCCTTAATTCAGACTGACTCAGTCACTGATTTGTTAATTAAAGGTATCAATTCTGATACAGAAGTTCGTGATACTTATTTAGATAGTTTTGGGATTAATGACGCGCGAGAGTTAGTAAGAATTGCTCATCAACGGCCGTTAGAAAAAACCAGACAGACTCTAATTGTTAGAACTGATTTTATTACTCTAGAAGCTCAAAATGCTTTATTAAAGTTACTTGAGGAATCTCCCGTCTCGACCGATTTAATTTTTGTTTTACCAAAAGATTTGATTTTACTGGCGACTTTGAGTTCGAGATTACAAGTTGACGATTCTTATTCAGATGCTGATCATACCGAGGACACTACCTTTAAAGAATTTATGGCTCTCGATTATAAAGACAGAATTTCAGCGATTGAACAAGCAACTAAACAAAAGAATATTAGCTGGCAACGCTTAATTAAGAAGGGATTGATGGATTATTTGTGTCAGCCAGCCTTAAAAACTTTACCAAAGTCAGAAATTGAATACGTGGCTAGAAATTTGTTAACCCGAGGGGCTTCAAATAAGATGCTATTAGAGCATGTGGCACTTATTTTACCAGCTCGTTTGCATGAATAGAAAATGATACACTAATGATAAATAATTGAACAAATCCATGAATACAGAAATAAATAAAAAATTACAAGAAGCTAAAGATTGGTTGGTTAAAGAGTACTCTGGCATCAGGACCGGACAGGCTAATCCAGCGTTATTGGATAGTGTACGAGTTGAAAGCTATGGAGTTATGACTCACTTAAATCAAGTGGGTAGTGTTGGAGTAGAAGACGCTAGAACTTTACGGATTTCTCCTTGGGACGTTAGTCAGTCTACAGCGGTTGAAAAGGCGATTAGAGAAGCTGACCTAGGTGTCTCTATCATGACTGATTCTTCAGGCTTGAGAGTAGTTTTCCCAGAATTGACAGTAGAAAGAAGAGCTCAATTGTTAAAAATTGCCAAGGTTAAATTGGAAGATACACGAATTACCGTTCGCTCAATTCGAGATGATGAGATGAAAGCGATTGATAAGAGTGAAAAAAACGGTGACATTAGTGAAGACGAAAAATTTTCGCAAAAACAAGTAGTACAAGAGGCGGTTGATTTAACTAATCGAGAGTTGGATAAAATTTATTCTCAAAAAGAACACGAACTAAACAAATAAGTCATGTCTATAATATTATTTTTAGCAGTTCTGTTTGTTTTGGTCTTAGTTCATGAATGGGGTCATTTTATTGTAGCGAAAAAGACCGGGATGCGTGTAGATGAGTTTGGAATTGGCTTTCCTCCAAAATTATTTGGAATCAAAAAAGGGGAAACTGAATACACCTTCAATGCTTTACCAATTGGTGGTTTTGTAAAAATTTGGGGTGAAAACTATGATGAGGAAACTGACGGAGTTGATAATTCTCGAGCCTTTAGTTCACGACCAAAGTGGGCTCAAGCTTTAGTGTTGGTGGCAGGTGTTACTATGAATATTATTTTCGCTTGGTTTCTTTTTACGGCGACTTATTTAATCGGTATTCCTACTACGGTTGATGAAGCGGTGGCGACTGATGCAGCCAAACTTTACATTGCTAATGTTTTACCCGATAGTCCAGCTAAGGATATACCAGTTGGAGCCGTCGTAAATTCAATATCTTATGCCGATAATATTTTTGCCAACCCAACTCCGACAGAGTTTAGTTTAGTGGTAGAAGACGCCGCCCCAGGAGCGGTTGATATTTCTTACAGTTATAACGGCGTTGATAAAGTTGTAACTCTCACTCCAGCCCAAAATTTAGTGACCGATAACCCTGATCGTTATGTTGTTGGGGCCTCACTTACTTTATTAGAAGTTCAAAGTCGCTCGCTCTTGGCTGCAATAACTGATGGTTGGCAGACGACTTGGAATGGTTTGATTGGAATTAGTGCGGGGTTGTGGTCACTAATCTCAGATTCATTAGTCGGACGGGCTGATTTTTCACAAGTTGCTGGACCAGTGGGAATTGTTGGTATGGTCGGTGATGCGGCCGCGTTTGGGATTACCGCTTTATTAACTTTTACCGCTATCATCTCACTAAATCTGGCTGTAATTAATCTATTACCATTCCCAGCTCTAGATGGAGGACGATTGGTTTTTGTAGCGATTGAAGCCGTAACTGGGAAGCGTATTCCACCTGAGTGGTCTGGTCGGGTTAATCTGATTGGTTTCGCTATCCTGATGCTCTTGATGATTACTGTTACTTATAACGATATTACTCGCTTACTATAATTTTATGCGTCAATCTAAACTTTTTACTAAAACTCAAAAAGAGGTACCTGGTGATGAGCAAGCTCTAAATGCTCAGTTACTAATGCGGGCTGGATATATCCATAAAGAAATGGCTGGAGTTTATCAACTTTTACCATTAGGTTTGCGAGTGGTAGAAAAAATCAAACAAATCGTTCGTGAAGAAATGAATGCGATTGATGGACAAGAAATGTTGGCAACTACATTGCAGAGAAAAGATTTGTGGGAACGAACTAGTCGTTGGGATGACGAAGTGGTTGATGTTTGGTTTAAGAGTGAGTTAAAAGCGGGTGGAGAGATTGGTTTTGGTTGGAGTCACGAAGAACCTTTAGCGGATATGATGATAAATCATATTTCGAGTTATAAAGATTTGCCGACTTTAATTTACCAATTCCAAAATAAACTCAGAAATGAATTAAGAGCTAAGAGTGGCATGATGCGGGGTCGGGAATTTATTATGAAAGATAGCTATTCTTTCTCTGCGACGGAAGCTCAACATGATGAAATTTATGAAGCCAGCAAACAAGCTTACATCAGAGTATTTGAGCGACTAGGCTTAGGTGAGGATACTTTTGTTACTTTTGCGGCGGGCGGTGCTTTTACTGAATTTAGTCACGAATTTCAAACTATTTGTGAAGCCGGTGAAGATATAACTTATATTAACCGAGACAAAGGTATTGCTATTAATGAAGAGGTTCTAGCTAAAACCAATTTAGAAGAACTAGGAGTTACCAAAGAGCAATTAGAAAAAGTTAAAACGGCAGAAGTCGGAAACATCTTTAACTTTGGTCGTCATAAAGCTCAAGAAGTAGGACTATTCTTTAAGGATGAAAATGGAGATAAAATTCCAGTTTGGATGGGTTCTTATGGTATTGGAATAACTCGAGCGATGGGAGTGCTCGTTGAAAAATTTGCCGATGAAAAGGGAATTGTGTGGCCAGAGAGTGTTGCTCCATTCCAAATACACTTAGTGGTACTCAATACCGATGACAAGGAAGTTACTGATTGGGCTGATGGAGTGTATGAAGTTTTGAGAAAAGCTAAAGTTGATGTTTTATACGATGATAGAGATTTACGACCAGGAGAAAAATTTGCCGATAGTGATTTGTTAGGAATGCCATACCGAGTGGTACTCAGTAAAAAGGGAAAAGAACAAGGAACTTTTGAAGTGGTGACCAGACAATCTGGAGAGGTGAGAAACTTATCCGAAGCTGAATTTTATCAAGACTTTGCTCCTGAAGAGGTCGCGTAGTACAATACGGAAAATGAACGTTTTTACGCGACAATTAAACGCCTTGTTAGCTGCTGTTTCCAATGATATTGCTATTGATTTAGGAACGGCTAACACCCTAGTTTATGTTAAAGGTAAAGGAATTGTTTTAAATGAACCGACGATTGTAGCTATCAACAAAAAGACGGGTCAATTGATTGCGGTTGGTAATGAAGCCAAGACTATGCAAGGGAGAACCCCTAGTCATATTGAAGTGGTGCGACCACTGGTTGATGGTGTTATTTCGGACTTTGAAGTGGCTGAAGAAATGTTAGCTTACTTGATTGGTAAGGTTAGAAATGAGATGAAGTCTTTGGTGGCTCCGCGAATGCTAATTGGAGTTCCGTCCGGTATAACGAACGTAGAAATGCGAGCGGCTCAAGACGCCGCTAAAAATGCTGGGGCTAGAGAAGTATTTTTGATTGAGGAGCCGGTGGCAGCCGCAATCGGAGCCAAGCTACCAATTCAGAAAGCTATCGGCAGTATGATTATTGATATTGGTGGTGGCACGACCGATATCGCGGTTTTGTCTTTAAACGGTTTGGTAGTATCGCGCAATCTTCGAGTTGCTGGTGACCATTTAAATGCTGCGATTGTTTCTTATATTAAAGACCAATTTAAAGTTTATGTCGGAGAAAAAACGGCTGAGGACGCTAAGATTGCTTTAGCTTCTATCACACATTCCGAAGCTGGTAAGGAGCTAGTAGCGAGAGGTAGAGACGTTGTGACTGGCTTACCGCGCGAGATAGTAATTACTGATGCTGATGTTAGGGATGCCGTTTCAGGCCACGTTGATACCATTGTTGAAAATGTAAAAAGTGTTCTTGAACAAACACCACCAGAGGTTTTGGCCGATGTGATGCAAAGAGGTATCCATTTATCAGGCGGAGGAGCTTTAATACCTGGTTTAGCTCCATTGTTAGAACATGCTCTACAAGTGCCAGTGGTAGTGGTTCCTGACCCGCTCCGAGCGGTTATCAGAGGAGCCGGAATCGTGATTGAAAATATAGATAACTACAGGGAAATTTTAATTGATCATGAAGGCTCGATTGCAACACAACTCTAAATATCGTAAATCCACTAGGATTTTTATCATCTCGGTATTAGTTATTGGGTTTGGTTTGTTGTTACCCAAGGCGATGTCACTAGTCTCGGAAATTGTAATGTCTCCAGTTCACGCTGTGAATTTGTGGCTTGAGGAATCGTCTAGTCTAGTACCGACTTTTATCAGGGATAGACAGTCTTTAGAAGCTGAAATAAAAGATTTAAAAAATCAGCTAGCGGTTGAAAATAAAGCGGACTTAACCCAACGACGAGTGATTGAAGAAAATGATCGGCTACGCAATTTACTTGGTGCGGACAATGAAACCAGAGTAGCAGCAGCAGTGATTGCTCGGCCTAACGAGTTACCTTATGACTTGCTAGAAATTGATAGAGGAGCAAAGGATGGTATTGAAGTTGGTTCACCGGTTTTTATTGGTCGCGATATTGTAATTGGTTTGGTGGTTCATGCGGCAGACAGTTATTCCTTTGTCCAATTAATAACTTCGCCAGGATTTACAGCTACGGCGTTTATTTCAGGACCAAATGTAGTAGTAAATTTAGAAGGAGTTGGCGGTGGTGTGGCTAAAGTTAAGGTTCCGCAAGGGATATCATTAAATGTCGGTAACCTAGTTTATTTACCGAGCATTGAACCAGGTGTTTATGGTCGAATTTCAGCCATAGAAAATGAACCGACTCAGCCTGAACAATTTGGTTATATTACTCCAGACATTCCAATTTCTGGCTTATTCCAGGTTTCAGTTGGTAAACAATCACAAATTTCAAAATCCACTGCCGTCATTGATGCGAATATTTTGAAAATAATTCAAAGTGATTTGGTGGTTGAAGGTTTAAGTGTAGCGACTACTACCGAAGAAAAAGAAGTTGAAGTCAGTGAATAAATTATGAAGTTTTTATCATCAATTATTTTCTATGTCATCGCTTTATTCTCAGTCTTACAGGGCTGGTTATTTGCAGCTGGGGCGGCAATTTTAATCTCTAGTTTTTTGTTTTCACCGGGGTATTTTATTCCCTTGGCAATTTTGTTAGATGGTTATCTGGGTAGCTTTTATTCACTGCCGATTTTGAGCTTAGGGGCAGTAGCTTGGTTTGTAGTAGTTGAATTTTTTCAGCCAATCTTAATTGATTTTAAGAATCGCTAATATGTCAAAGTTAAAGGATAGATATACGCAGCAAGTAGAAGTAGAAGAAGTTTTACTAGATGCTTCAAATATTTCAGACTTTAACCTGGCTCGAATGGAGGGGAAGAGAGAGTTACCTTTAACCAAAAAAAATATTCGCTCGGTTTGGATAGTTTTTTCTATTATCGCTGGGGTTTTTTTATTTCAGGTAATCAATTTACAAATTGTTGACGGCGATAAGTTCCGGGCGATTGCGGATAATAATAAAGTTGATGAAGCTTTAATTATTGCTGAGCGTGGAGTGGTTTACGACCGGCGCGGAGAGATGATGATTTGGAATGAAGTAGATAATACTGGCGAATACGATTTTCCGATTAGAGCCTATACCGACCGCTTAGGTTTGGGTCAGGTATTAGGTTATGTCAGTTATCCTAAAAAAGATAATCGAGGATATTTCTTTAGAACCGATTATCTAGGACGAAGTGGAGTGGAGTTGGCCTTTGATGAAATTCTTAAAGGTGCCAATGGGAAAAAAATTGTTGAAGTCGATGCTCTCGGTGATGTGATTAGTGAATATGCACTCGAATCTCCAAAAGATGGCGGGGAATTAAATTTATCGATTGATGCCGAATTATCGGAAGCGATGTACAACATCATTTCAACGTCTAGTATTAGTGCTGGTTTTAGAAGTGGGGCGGGCGCGATTATGGATGTTAATACTGGTGAATTGTTAGCGTTAACTAGTTTTCCTTCCTTTGATCCTGAGGTCATGGCCGATGGTGACGATACTGATTTAATTCAACAATATAATGAAGATGACCGGTTACCGTTTTTAAACAAGGTGATTGGTGGCGCTTATACTCCTGGTTCAATTGTTAAACCATTTGTGGCTTATAAAGCTTTGGAGGAGGGAATCATTAGTCCTGATAAGGTTATCTATAGTGACGGTTCGATCACGATTCCTAATCCTTATAACCCTAGTAATCCTAGTCAGTTTAATGACTGGCGAGCACACGGACAAATGACGATGCGTGAAGCTATCGCTTTTTCTTCTAACGTTTATTTTTATATTATTGGTGGTGGTTTGCCTGATATTGCTATACCGCAAGCTGGACTATCTTCAGCCCAAGCTGGATTAGGAATTACTAAGATGGCAGAAAATTACCGCCGGTTTGGTATGGGTAGTTTAACTGGAATAAATTTAGCCCAGGAGCAGGTTGGAGTAGTGCCAGATCCAGCTTGGAAACAAGAAGTGTTTAATGATGATTGGCGTCTCGGTGATACTTACTTTACCGCGATTGGGCAATTTGGTTTTTTGACCACTCCAATTCAAATGTTGAGAGCTTATGCAGCTTTAGCTAATGGTGGTTACTTGCTCGAACCACACGTAGAAAAGGGGGTAACAACTGAAAAAATAAATATAAATATTGATGCTAGTAAAATGAAGGTCATTCATGAAGGTATGAGAAAAACAGTGGTGTTGAATGGTGGAACCGCGCGCCCGCTAGAGCGGCAGGATGTCGCTATAGCGGCGAAATCTGGTACAGCTGAAGTTGGAGCGGGTAATGCCTATGTAAACTCGTGGGCGGCCGGTTTTTGGCCCTATGAGGAGCCTAAGTATGCCTTTATATTAATGATGGACCATGCTCCTCGTAGTAACGCTCTAGGCGCGGCTAGGATTATGGGACAGGTAGTAGAGTGGATGTCAGTCAATCGTCCTGAATATTTAGGGATAGAAAAACCAGCGGAAATTAATAACGAGGAGTAAAAGTTGACCTCTACTCATTAGTGCGTATAATTGAGAAAAATTTGTAATTATGAATGAAACACAAGCCTTTTTAACACCAGAGAAGTTTGACGAGCTCAAGAAGGAGTTGGACCATCTAAAAACCGTTCGCCGGAAGGAAGTGGCAGAATCATTAGAGTATGCACGAAGCTTGGGGGACCTTTCAGAAAATGCTGAGTATCAAGAAGCTCGCGATATGCAAGCAGCTATCGAAGAAAGAATCGGTTATTTAGAAAAAACTATCAAGGAAGCTAAGATTGTAACTCACGATAAGCATGGTGACGTGGTTGGTCTAGGTTCAGTGGTAACGATTCAAGGAGATAAGGATAAGGACAAGAAGGAATACACAATTGTTGGTTCAGATGAGGCCAATATTCATGAACGAAAGCTCTCATACCTTTCACCATTAGGAGAATCACTGATGGGAAAAAAGAAGGGAGATGAGTTTGAATTTGAAACTCCAGTTGGAAAGAAGAAGTGCAAGGTGCTAAAAGTGGCATAGTCCAAAATCACGCATCCAGCAAAGCCAAGAGCGGTTGGTCCCTAGGGACCAACCGCTCTTGGCTTTTTTGCTATC
>CAZWXM010000006.1:26500-28033 GCA_964637855.1 uncultured Candidatus Saccharibacteria bacterium
AAAGCCAAGAGCGGTTGGTCCCTAGGGACCAACCGCTCTTGGCTTTTTTGCTATCTCAAGTTACGATAACACTCATGTCAAACATTGAGGATTTAAGAGCTGATCGCGAAAAGAAGATTGCTCGACTGCAAGAACTGGGGATGAATCCGTATCCCGCAAAGGCTAATACTACTCACTCGGTACAAGCCGTGTTAGATAATTTTACTGATTTAGAACCCGCTCAAACCGAAGTCATTGTCGCTGGTCGCATTATGGCCTTTCGTGAGCATGGAGCGATTGCTTTTATGGATGTTCAAGATGGCTCAGGTAAAATCCAAGCTTTCTGCTCCAAAGAAGAATTGGGAGAAGAATTGTTTGGTTTACTACTAGAAACTATGAGTACTGGTGACTTCATTGAAGTCACTGGAACGGCCTATGTTACCAAGCGTGGCACTCAAGCTATTTTAGTTAAAGCTTGGAAGGTATTAGGAAAAGCTTTGCAAAATATTCCGTCTGAGCATTTTGGAATCAAAGATGAAGAAGAGCGTTATCGAAAGCGCTATCTAGATTTGTTGTTAGATGCCGATAAAAAAGCTTTATTCATTAAAAAAGCTAAGTTCTGGAAAGTAACTCGTGACATTATGAATCGTCAGGGTTTCTTGGAAGTCGAAACACCAACTCTTGAGTTAACTACTGGTGGGGCTGAGGCTCGTCCTTTTACGACTCATCACAACGATTTTGATATAGATGTTCATTTACGTATTTCAGTTGGTGAGTTGTGGCAGAAGCGTTTGATGGCAGCTGGGTTTGATAAGACGTTTGAGATTGGTCGCGTATTTCGTAATGAAGGTACTAGTCCAGAACATCTACAAGAATTCACCAACTGTGAGTTCTATTGCGCTTATGCTGATTATCGTGATGGGATGAAATTAGTACGAGAATTGTATTTAGAAATTGCAGCTGAAGTTTTTGGCACTACTAAGTTTTCTGCTCGCGGACATGAATTTGATTTAGCTGCTGACTGGCGTGAGATTGATTATGTAAAAGAGATTATTGATCAAACTGGTATTAATGTTTTGGAAGCTAGCGAAGACGAAATGAAAGCCAAGTTAGCTGAGTTAGGTGTGAAATACGAAGGAGCCAATCGGGAGCGTCTGACTGACACCTTATGGAAGTATTGTCGCAAGCAGATTGCTGGTCCAGCTTTCTTGATTAATCACCCTAAATTAGTTGCGCCGTTAGCTAAATCTAGAGCCGATGGACAGACAGTAGAAATGTTCCAACCAATTATCGCTGGTAGCGAAGTCGGGAAAGGGTACAGCGAACTTAATGACCCACTCGACCAACGGGAACGCTTTGAAGTACAAAAGAAATTGATTGAAGCTGGTGATGAAGAAGCCATGATGTCAGATTGGGATTTTGTCGAAATGCTAGAGTTTGGTATGCCACCAACTTGTGGTTTTGGTTTTGGTGAAAGATTATTTTCAACCTTAGCTGGTGAAACTATTCGTGAGACACAACTGTTTCCATTGATGCGCCCTAAAGATTAAGGAG
>CAZWXM010000006.1:28133-37459 GCA_964637855.1 uncultured Candidatus Saccharibacteria bacterium
GAAACTATTCGTGAGACACAACTGTTTCCATTGATGCGCCCTAAAGATTAAGGAGGGTATTTTTTTAAAAAGGCGCTGACTAAAGTCAGCGCCTTTTTGTTGTGTGGGGAGCAGGTGTGTATAAAGTGGTTGCTGGTGGGGCAAAGTGTTATAGAATGTACGAGTGGTGGGAGATAGTGGTATACTCTTAAACAAGTATATCGAGTTGGTTTGGGAACCTAACATAACTGCATCTCCACAATAGTAGTTGTGGAAGGTTCCCAGACCAACTCAGACTTATCAAATATGTTAATTGGCGAATACAAGCACACGTTGGATCCTAAGAAAAGGCTGTCCATGCCGTCTAAGTGGCGGAAGGAACTTGGGAAAAAGCTTGTCGTCACGCGCGGACTTGATAATTGTCTCTTTGTATATCCGCTCCGTGAGTGGCAGAAGATCACTGAAAAAATTGGTCAACTGCCACTCGGACAGGCGGATACAAGAAGCTTCAATAGATTTTTTCTATCCGGAGCAGTAGAGGTGGAGGTAGATTCAGTTGGACGTATTCTCGTGCCAGACTTCTTGAAAGATTTTGGACAGTTAGACAACAAAGTTGTTTTAGCTGGTATCTATGATCGTATCGAGATTTGGGATGAGAAACGATGGGAGACATATAAGCGCTCAATCGAAAAACAAGCAGATTCGCTTGCCGAAAAGCTTGGAGAGATTGGCGTCCTCTAATCAACACCTTCACGTATGCAAACGCAACACACAACAGTACTGCTACACGAAGCAGTCGACGGTTTAAAACTGTCAGCTAAAGATATCGTTGTTGACGCAACGTTCGGAAGTGGTGGACATGCAAAAGAAATATTGCAGGTATTAGATGAAGCTGGATGCTTTGTAGGAATAGACGCCGACAAAACCGCGCTTGATTTAAAGAAATTGGGTGAGCCTAAAGCCAAAGTTCATTTAGTGAATGACAACTTTAGCAACCTAATAAATATTCTTAGTTCATTACAAATTGAAGAAGTAAATGCCATCCTGGCTGACTTAGGTTGGAGAATGGAACAGTTTGCAGATGGGAATAAAGGATTCTCATTTATGCACGAAGGGCCGCTATATATGACGTTTGGTGACCCAGCCGACTACCCATTTACTGCCGAAGACATTGTTAACGAGTGGGATGAAGCTGTCTTAGCTGACATTATTTACGGTTATGCTGATGAGCGTTTTGCTCGCCGCATCGCCAAAAAAATAATTGAAGCCAGAGCGATTGAAAGAATCACCACGACCACTCAGTTGGTTAAAGTGATTGAATCGGCTATACCAAAAGCGGCTCTTAATAAGAGAATTCACCCAGCGACTAAGACCTTTCAGGGATTACGCATCGCGGTTAACAGTGAGCTGTCGGTTTTAGAAACCTTTATCAAAGATGGTTTCTCAAAATTAGCTCCAGGCGGAAGAATGGCCATAATTACTTTTCATAGTATCGAAGACCGAGTAGTCAAACACTCATTTAGAGAACTAGTGCAAGCTGATCTAGCCGAACTAGCTACTAAAAAACCAATCGTTCCCAGTGAGGAGGAATTAAAACAAAACCCACGCGCCCGCAGTGCCAAGTTAAGAATAATTTTTAAAAAATAATCAATCATGATAACGAGTCGCGAAATAATTGGACATCAAAAAGCCACTTACACCTGTCTGGGTTTGTTAGTGCTGGCGATTGTTCTATATTTATATTTTTTGAATATGTCAGTTGTACAAGTAGTAATGAGAACTGGTTACGTTCAACAGCAACATAAGCTAAATAATGAAATCGCTATGCTGGAAGCTGTTTATATTGAATCGCAACATACGGTGGCCTCACGAATATCAACCTTGGATGGATATGATACAGATACAGAAAAGATTTTTGTCTCGCGGAAACAAGCTTCAAGTTTTGTGTTGGGACAGTAATTTATTATGAAACGCAAGCAGCTGACACTACGAGTTAGAATACTATCGGGGATTGTTGCCCTGTTTGGTCTAATTCTAATTGGTCGGCTGTATGACGTTCAGGTACTCAACTCTGATTTATATCAAGACCGTGCCGAAAGTCAGTATGTACACACTAAGACTGATTTATATTCACGCGGTTCGATTTTTTTTACAACCCGAGATAATGAAGAGTTATCAGCCGCCGCTGTCCAAGCGGGCAGTGTGCTAGCGGCCAATCCCAAGCAAATCACTCTTAGCATAGAGGATTTTTGTCATAAACTTGAAAACTATTTAGATGACACAGTTGAAAAATGTATTGAACGTCTCAATTTACCAAATCGAACTTACGTTGAATTAGCCGGTAAACTCACAGATGAACAAGAGTCAGAAATTGATGGTCTCGGCATTGATGGTGCTCAACTCTATCGTAATCAGTGGCGTTATTATCCAGGCGGCTCACTGGCGGCTCGCTCAATTGGCTTTGTTGGTTACACCGACGACGGTTCCGAACTACGTGGTAAATACGGTCTAGAAAGACAGTATGATGAAATTTTATATAAAAAGCGCGAGGTGCTGTCGGTAAACTTTTTTGCCGAATTATTTAGTAATCTCGGGGAGATGATTTATAACAGTGACGATGAGAATACTGGAAATATCGTCACCACCCTTGAACCCTCAGTTTCAAGAATGTTGGATACAATCTTGCAAGACACAAATGATTTATATAATAGTAAGTTAACCGGCGGAATTATAATGAATCCGCACACTGGAGAAATTATTGCCATGAATGCCGTACCAGGGTTTGACTTAAATAATCGTGGTGATGCCAATATCGACCAATTTCAAAATCCCTTGGTAGAAAATCTTTATGAGTTTGGTTCAACCATCAAAGCTTTAACTATGGCAGCTGGTTTAGATTCAGGCGCGGTTAACTCAAACACCACTTACTATGACGCCGGGCAGATTACTTTAGATGGTTATACTATTAAAAATTTCGATGGTCGGGGGCGAGGAACTGTTCCGCTGCAAGAGATTCTCAATCAATCACTTAACACCGGAGTTTCTTATATAGTGCAAAAAATGGGTAAAGAAAAATTCCGAGATTACTTTTTGAAATATAAAATCGGTAGTGAAACGGGTATAGATTTACCAAATGAAGTTCATGGTTTGGTCCAGAACCTAAACTCTCCGCGCGATGTCGAGTACGCTACCGCTTCATTTGGGCAGGGAATCGCGATGACACCAGTGGCAGTAACTAGAGCGCTCGCTACACTAGCTAATGGCGGCAAATTAGTGACACCACATTTAGTAAAGCGAATCGAATATGATAATGGACAAGTAAAGGAAATTCGTTATCCAGAGGGCGATAGAGTGCTAAAAGCGGAAACTAGCGAGGAGATTTCTCGTATGCTCAAGACAGTGGTGGATGATGCCTTGCGGGGCGGTACTGTGGCCTTGCCCAATCACACTATCGCTGCCAAAACCGGTACCGCGCAGATAGCCGACCCAGTAAATGGTGGCTATTATGAAGATAAGTTCCTACACTCATTTTTCGGTTATTTTCCGGCCTTTGACCCAGAATTTATTGTTTTCATGTATACTGTAGAGCCACAAGGGGTGCAATATGCTTCAGAAACATTGACCACTCCGTTTATGGACGTAGCAAAATTCTTAATTAATTACTATTCGATACCACCTGATCGCTAGACTTATGAAACAGACATTTAAATCAATGGTAGTAAGTATTTTAAATGCTGAAGCCGCAATTTTATTAAAAAGAAGAAAACCAATGATTATCGCGGTGACCGGTAGCGTAGGAAAAACCTCAACCAAGGACGCCATTTACGCCGCGATTAAAAATCAGGTTTACGCCCGTAAAAGTCATCTTAGTTACAATTCAGATATTGGCGTGTCACTCACTATTCTTGGCTTACAAAATGCTTGGAACAATCCTTTCTTATGGTTAGTGAATATCGTTGAAGGATTTTTCATTGCTTTATTTTCGACCGATTATCCAGCCGTTTTGATTTTGGAAATGGGTATCGATAGACCAGGTGATATGGAAAAGTTAGTGAGCTGGATAAAGCCAGACATTGTAGTCCTAACCCGTTTGCCTGACGTGCCAGTGCACGTTGAATATTTTTCATCACCAGCCGCTGTCGCTGAAGAAAAAATGAAATTAGTCGGAGCGCTAAAAGCTGACGGAGTGTTTATTTTTAATAATGATGATAAAGCGATTCAAGCCTCTTTAGCTGGTATCTTGCAAAGACAGGTTGGTTTTGGACGTTATTTGGAAACCGATTTTACCGCTAGTGATGACAAAGTTGTTTATCATGATGACCAACCAGTTGGGATTGAATTTAGACTGAAGCATCTCGGAGATTCCTCTAAAGTCCTAATTAAGGATATTGTTGGTTCTCAAAATGTTTATTCTTGTACCGCTGCTTTGGCGGTCGCAAATGAACTCAATGTTCCTTTAGCTGACGCGATTGAATCACTTAAAACTTTTAAAACTCCAAACGGTAGAATGAAAATCATTAAGGGTATCAAATCCTCAGTGATTATTGATGATACTTACAACTCATCACCCGTCGCAGTTGAGCAAGCTTTTGAGGCTATTAAAGAGTTGTCTTACGCCAAGCGTAAAATATTAGTTTTGGGCGACATGCTTGAATTAGGCAAGTTTTCATCTGATGAACATAAACGAATTGGTACTTTAGTGCCGAGAGTAGCTAATGTGTTGTTTACTGTTGGTATCAGAGCGAGACAAATCGCTGAAGGAGCACAAGTGGCAGGTATGAGTGAAAGAAATATTTATCAATACGATGATGTAGCTCAAGTTGGTAGGGAATTGCAAAACTTCATTCAGCCGGGCGACGTGATTTTGGTTAAAGCTTCGCAGGGGATTAGAGCTGAAAAGATAGTCGAAGAGGTTATGAACAGGCCGGAAAAGGCGCCTGAATTGCTAGTCAGACAGGACAAAAAGTGGCAGGATATCGCCTAAATACTTGATTTATTCTGAAAGTATGGTATTATATAGGTATATGCAAACACCTATAGCGTTTTTGTTGATGGGCGTACTCCTAATTGGTGGAGTGGCTCATACCTCAGCTAATAATGATATCAAGACTGGTCAGTCAGATGCGGCCGCTTTTTCGTTGTTACATGAAGGCCGGACAACTACCACACCAGCAACTACTTCTAATTCGGAGACTTCACTACTAGGAGCAAATTCAGCCAAAAGCTATCTAGCTAAGACCAGCAAGCCTGCTACTAGTAAAATTGTAGATTACAGTCTGCCAACGGTTGAAACTATTGCTGCTCGAAACATTGAAGTTAATAGTGCTGAGTTTAGAGGGGAAGTAAATATGCATAGCTACACCAAAGGCGTGGCTTTTATCGTGTATGGTTATAATCAGACAAAAGTTAATAATCTAACTAATCAATACAAAACCTTTGCTTCAATTCCAAAATTAGAAACTGACGCTGTTAAAATCTATAAGTTAGATGCTAATGCCAATGCGGTAAAGACTTACAGTCGCAGAATATCGGGCCTAATTCAGAATGCTGATTATTTTTATAAATTGTGTATTGATTACACAAATCTGGCTGGTAAATCAGTTATTAAGTGTGGAGCGTTAGAAAATTTTTCCACCAATCCCAAAGACCCTCGTTCAAATAAATTTGCTTCAGCACGAGTCAGTACTTACGCTGCTACCTTTGTAAATGCTTATGACGCTACGATTAGCGGTAGTGTGACCATGAATGACGCCGAAGAGGGAATTGTTTTCTTTGTTTATGGTGAAGATCAGGATTATATAAATGGCGTTGATACTTATTTCAAAAAATATTCAGCGGTTAAAGAAGATAAGGAAGATTTACAAAAAATTCGTGTCAGTGTTGGTACTAAAGGAAAAGCCAAATTCACGCAATTAATTGAAGACTTGGACAAAGGTACGCAATATTTTTATCGAATGTGTGTGGAGTTTGATGGTAACGAAGCTGGGCTCATTTGTAGTAATACAAAAAACTTCACTACCGATGCTCGAGATTTAGGTAATATTCCTAGCGTATTAACCAATGGAAATATTGCCTACAGTACTGAAGCTAAGTTGTTTGGTAGTGCTTCTATGTTGGATTATCACGATGGTGTAGCCTTCTTTGTCTACGGTACTGATGAAGCAAAAATTAAGGCTCTAGGTGGTCTAGGTTCATTCAATCGAATTAGTCAGTCTATCGATAAAATCCAACGAGTTAGTGTCGACAATGACTTCGATGGCAAGGACAGCTTTAGTTTGCAAGTCAAAGATTTAAAGACTAATTCTAAGTATTTCTACCGTCTCTGTGTTGAGTACAAGACTGAGGATGAAAAGAATCGCGAACAACTCTACCTAGCTTGTGGTCTAACCAAGACATTCAGAACTGGTTTTTAGCCCTACTGCAACATGTTAAAATATAGACATGTTAGAAATAAATACTAAAGCGCCGGCGTTTTCGCTACTTAACCAAGCTGGAGAGACAGTGACTCTAGATACCGTTCCCGAGGCTTGGAAAGTAATTTACTTTTACCCGAAAGACGATACGCCAGGTTGTACCAAGGAAGCTTGTGCCATCGCGGAAATTTATAAAGAATTTAAAAAAATGGGAGTGGTGGTTTATGGCGTCAGTAAGGATTCGCCAGCTTCACATCTAAAGTTTAAAGTGAAGTATAAACTACCGTTCACTTTGCTGTCCGATGAATCAACCGAAATGATTCAAGCGTATGGAGCCTGGACTGAGAAATCTATGTACGGCAAGAAATATTTAGGTACCAATCGTATTACTTATATCATCAACCCGAAGGGTAAAATTGCTAAAGTTTATCCCAAAGTCGCTCCGACTGAACACGCTCTAGAAATTATTGCTGACCTGAGGGATTTGATAATGAAATATTAGTCATGATGAAGGTGAGTGATATTAAGAAGCTGAAACCCATGCTAAAGCTGGTCATCGTAGCTGTGATTGGTGCGGTGTTGGCTAGTTTTGGTTTAACTATTTCTGAAGATAAAATCGACCAAGCGGTTGAAAAAGTTTTAGAGACCGAAGAGTCAGCTACCGACACCCCCTTAAATGAGTCAACCAACTACGAGGTTTTGTCGGTGATTGATGGCGATACCATCGTCGTGTCTATTAATGGTGGTAAAGATACGGTTAGGATTTTGGGGATTAATACGCCTGAAACAAAAAATGCTCCGCAAGGAGAAGAGTGTTTTGGTGCCGAGGCGAGCGCTGAAGCCAAACGCCTACTTCAAGGTGCGCTCGTTACTTTAGAGACGGACAGCTCGCAAGACGCTCGAGATAAATATAACCGCTTGCTAGCTTATGTCGGCCTGCCAGATGGTCGTGACTTCGGTCAGGTGTTGGTGGCTGATGGCTTTGCTTATGAATACACTTACCTGGGTAGGGAATATAAAAATCAGACTCAGTACCAGCAGGCAGAAGCAGCGGCTAAAGCGGCAAAGATTGGTCTGTGGGGAGTTTGTCAAAATCAATAATAAAACCGCCAATTGCTTGGCGGTTTTTGTTTAGTGCAGGTGGTGTGCATCTACTGGCTTCCCATCTTTATTTATTTCATTTGAATAAATATCACTTAATCTTTCTTGAGTTTTATCAACATAATTTGAAAAATTATCACCGTCCCAGAACATTTTCCAGTTTGTTCCGATTAAGATATTTTCTTTTTCAATAGTGGCTGGAAAGTGGAAATGACAAGCATCGGTAAAAAGTTGAAGCAAGGTATTAATTTTACTCTTAATACGTAAACCATCTTTGATTAATTCATGGAACTCCTCATTATTACTATCAAACATCGCTGGTATGAGCTTGCACTCATTTTCCTCAAACTTTACTTCATAGAAATTGTAAAGAATATACAATTTCTTTATTTCATCTGGTGCGTACCCGATAAAATTTGAATCTAAGCCCACAAAATCGGGTGCTGTGCAGTTATTTACTTCAACCGCTGTTAACTCCGCTATGAGTTTATTGATTGAATCCATTTCAGTCTCCTTTATTTTAATGAACAAAACGATTTATTTAAAATTATCACAGATTCATAAAATATAATAGTCACAAAATAAAACCCCTCTAGAGTTGAGAAGTAAGAGTTAAATTAGTAATTCCGTGTCATAATTTACAGATGATTTGGCTACAGCGAATTATCTTAGGCGGGATTGGCTTAGTGCTGGCGGTTACCTCTGGTTCTATGTTGGCGTCAGTAGTTGGCCAATCTGAAGCGGATATGTATTTGAGTCCTAGCTCAGGCTCGTTTAAAGTTGGAGAGCCAATTGTGGTTAATCTTAGAGTTAGGTCAGATATTCCCACTAACGTTTTCGCTGGTGACTTGAGGTTCAATCCAGACTATTTGGCAGTAGATAAAATCGACTACAACACTTCTATCGCCGACCTCTGGGCAATAGAGCCTTGGTATAAGAATGGTGAGGGCACTCTGCAATTTGCTGGTGGTACCACTAGAGTGGAGGGTTTTATTGGCGATGAGCAATTACTAACCATTACATTTAAAAGTATCGCCAAGGGTGAGACCACACTAGAATTATTTGACGCTAATATTTTAAAGCATGACGGATTAGGTAGTGAAGTCAGTTTGATAGAAAATACAATTGATGCTTTGTTTTCACTTGATAAAGAAGAGCTTAAGCCCGAAATAATTTTCTTTAGAGATTGGAGTGGCGGCACGATTGCCGTCGAGCCAGAGCAACGGCTTATTGATTTAAACGCTGACGGAAAACAGTCAACCGCTGACATTAGTATTTTTATGGTTGATTTAGTTAAGGGTAATCTGCGCTCAGATTTTAATCAGGATGGGGAAGTGAACACCAAGGATTTGAGTATTATTTTGAATGGGTAAATAAAACCGCTGGTTTTATTAATAAAATATACTGTGAGCCTAAAGGGAGCAATTTGGAACCGAATTTTTAACCAAGTCAATAATTTAAGACTAAGCTATTGACAAAGTAGAAATTTAAGTTGATTATTTATCCACTGTATGAAATTGTTTGTGCAGAGTACATTTTATAGGAGAATAGTAATGAGTAATTCAAATGCAAGTCCAAATCCCTTTAAAGAAGAAGGCTTCAAATTATCTTCATTTACTCACAAATGCTGCTGCGTTGCTGTTAAGATTAATGGCGACCGTGTAGAAGTTCGTGATACTAAAAATACAAGTGGCCCTACTCTTGTCTTTAATAAAGATGAGTGGAGTGCCTTTGTAAAAGGTGTTAAAAATAATGAGTTTGACACCTGATTAAAGTAATGTGCTTGAGAGTGGTAAAAACCACTCTCATTTTAATAATATGATAACTAAAAAA
>CAZWXM010000007.1:0-29877 GCA_964637855.1 uncultured Candidatus Saccharibacteria bacterium
TTATCTCAGCTCAAACTTCTAAGTAAATCGGGTCACTTTCGATACTTGTATTTAATCTTTATTTGCAGTACCCTTCGCTTAGATTCATTCTTTTACAGAGGAGGTCATCATGAGCTTTTTTCCCGTTGAGCAAGGCAAGGCAATACCAGAAATCTATCATTTTAGTTATGACGGCAGCCACTTTAACATTTTTTTAACCAAAGATTTATGGTTTCAGTTTGTTCAAGTGTCTAGCGCTGAAACAGCTTATGCTAAAAACTTAGGCCTTGATTATCAGCCACCTGTTTTTTCCGGTGGTGCTTTTGGTTTTTTTGGCTGTGCGTTAGCCACCAAAGATTTGAGTGGGGTAGTTTGTATTAAAATACCCGCTTTCGTTACTAATATAAGCGTTAAAAAAAGGGCAGTTTCGATGCGTAATTTAGGACTATGTCTTTCCAACTTACTATTTACTTTGCGCTATATGCTAAATAAAGTAAGCGAGCATATTCCTTTAGCTACGCCGGAACGTTATCAATTATTTGTTCTCGAGACTCTTGTTTTACTTGAGCCGGGCTTTCACTCAGCTGGACTAAGTTTGACGGTTTCCCCTTTAGCTAGAAATTATTTTAAGGCTTTGGGTGAAAATAGCATTCTAAATGATGCCGTTTCAGCTATGAAGCAGCATTATCTCGCTGATAGTCTTGGTAGCAAACGTAAATCTGATATAGATTGTGTGGCTTATACCAGACAAAACGGAGTTATCCATATGAACACAATGGGTAACTGTGCTTGTCTCGGAACTATGCCCCGTGATTTTACGGAAAATGAAGGTTGTACACTTACTAGTCATAATGTTGATTATGTTTCTCAACAGTTTAATCTTTTAGTTGGTATAGCTTCACTTTGGCAGACAGTCCGTTCTAATCTTAAGTATCAATAATGAACGGCCGAAATTATATTTCGGCCGTTTTTTTTATTTTGGAGTTAGCCTCTCTACGCCCAGGCTAATTTATAGTGTCCGCGGGGGTTAAATGCTCTATCAACGCCTTCAACATCGGAGCGTACTGTAAATTAGCTTGGGCGTAAGCGAGACCCCTTGTATTTAGATACCAATATGCTTTAATGCTGGTACGAAACGAACTCCTCTTGAAGGATCAAAAAATGCATCAGGCGAAGTGAAGTTTTGTAGTTATATAAATTAAAGCCCCAACAAAAAAAGTATGAAAGGATCAATTGTACGAAAGCGTGATGAAGGTTACGGATTTATCAAGCCAGAAACTGGAGAAAAGGATGTATTTTTCCACGCTTCAGCTCTAGTTGATATCGCCTTTGACGATCTAAAAGAAGGAGATGCAGTAACATTTGATGTTGAAGAAGGTCCAAAGGGTCCTGCAGCAGCAAACGTACAACGAGCAGCATAATTGCTGACCGTTTAATAAAAAGCCGCGCCATAAAATGGCGCGGCTTTTTATATTTTCTATCAACCAATCTCAACTAATGTTTTTTAGTTACCTGCTATAATTAATTTATTATGCTCTTTCTTTCGATAGTGCATCACTATTTACTTTGGCATTATTCCCGTGCCTTCTTAGAGATTTTTCATGTCTGGCTAAACTTGATGTGGTTTGTAGTAAATTTCTTTTCTATCCCTCAATTATTACGGGCTTTATTTTCACCTTGGAAAAGAATTGTTGAAGATAGAGGAGAGAAGTGGAACTTAGAAGACTTGGCTGGTTATATACTGATTGGTTTAGTCTCACGTTTGATTGGCTTTATTTTAAGACTAACGATTATTTTAATTGGTTTGGTTTGTTTATTTATGGTGGTAATTGGTGGTTTTGCTGTTTACGCTTTTTGGTTAGCTGCTCCATTAATAATTATTGGTTTATTAGGTTTTGGTATCACCTTGTTAATTGCTTAAACATACATATATATGAATACTCTTGCCGACAGCATAAAACAATATAAACCTGCCATTACTCTGACTTATTTATTAAGTCGTGATTCGTTATCCATTATTAGAATTGGGAGTTTTGTTGGTTTAACACTTTGTGGTGGGGGAGCGATCGCAACTTATTACTTTTTAGCTGGACAATACAGCCAACAGCTTCTGGGAGGGGCGATGATTTTTGGAGCGATTTGGTTGGAGCAAATGTTGTCTTTCACTTATCATAATAGTTATTTCTTTAAAGGCTTGAATTCAATTTTAGAATTGGAAGAGGAAATAGCAGAGGGAGCGACTTATGACGTAGCGGAAGCAGTTTTGAAAAATGAAGACGATGTAACTTTCGCTTTCTGTACTTCAACTATGGGCTCAGTCTCTTTAATCCGAGCCGGCTTAGACCCAGAAATGGTAGCTAAATTTTTAAGCGCTCAACGACAACAAATCACTACCGCGATGGTGATGTTACCTGAAGATGAGATTTTTTCTTTAATTGGCTTAGGTAAGTATGTCCTCCTACACGACACAGGCTTCAAACAACTATTAAAGGATTCGGGTATTTCTGAGGAAAATTATTTAGGCTCATTACGTTGGGTAATCGGTACTTATCATCAAGAAAAGAGACGGGCTCGCTGGTGGAGTCGAGATAATTTATCCCAGACTACCGGTATCGGTCGAGAATGGTCTTATGGTAATGCGTATTTGTTAGATAAATTTTCGCGAGATATTAGAACCAGTGCGGTTTTTTCTACTTTAGGCGCCGACTCTTCGTTTGCCACAGAAAAAATTAACGAGATTGAATCTTCACTAATTAGAGCTAAATCATCAAATGTTTTAATTATCGGGGAAGCCGGTGTCGGTAAAATCGACCTAGTAATGGAAGTGGCGAAAAGAATGAAGCTAGGCAAATCACTAGCGGCTATAACTGGCAAACGCATGGTGGTTCTAGACACCAATCGATTGTTTGCTACTCATAATAATAAGCAGGAGTTAGAACTGACTATTTTACAAATGTTTGACGAAGCGCTAGTGGCCGGCAATATAATTATTGTGATTGAAAATCTCAGCTCTTTCATTCGCGAAGCTGAGAATATGGGTGTTTTTATTCCAGAATTATTAGATCAATATTTAGCTTTACCGCAGTTACAAATTATCGCCACCGATACTCCAAGTGCTTATCATACTTACTTAGAAACCTTAGGGGCCTTTGCTCGACGTTTTGCTGAAGTCCTAATTGACACCCCAGACCTTAGTGCTACCACTAGAGTCTTACAGGGAATTGCTTTGCAAAGCGAATACCGTTACAAAGTTTTATTTACTTATGCTGGCTTAAGCGCTATTACAACTTCAGCTGAACGGTACATCGTAGAAGGGGTTATGCCTGACAAGGCCATTGAACTACTGACTGATATCGCCGTAAAAGCTAATCAAAATAAAGTTGGAATTATTACTGAGGATTTTGTTTATAAGATGGTGAGTGAAAAAACTGGAGTTCCCGCTGGACCAATCCAAGACAGTGAGCGAGACATGCTACTTAATCTAGAAGACAAACTACACCAACAAGTAATTGGTCAACAAGCTGCTCTTAGTGCAATTGCTAGAGCTATGCGCCGAGCGCGGGCGGGTATTCAATCATCCGACAAACCAATCGGCTCATTCCTATTTTTAGGACCAACTGGAGTTGGAAAGACAGAAACCGCTAAAGCCCTAGCCAATATTTTCTTTGGTGATGAACACAAACTACAACGGATTGATATGTCGGAATACAGTGGTCCAGACGCCTTGGAGAAATTAATTGGTGATGGAGAAAAAGCCGGCACCTTACCAACTATGCTTCGAGAAAATCCTTATTCGGTTGTATTGCTAGACGAGTTTGAAAAAGCCACTCAACCAGTTCACGATTTATTCCTCCAGGTATTAGATGAAGGAATATTTACTGACTCGCGAGGCATGAAAGTAAATGCTCGTAACACCATCATTATTGCTACTTCAAATGCTGGTAGTAAATTAATTCTTAAAACGGTTCAGCAACGAAAAGAGTTGGCTCACTTAGCGCAAGAGATTATCGACAATATTGTCCGCGAAGGAATCTACCGACCAGAACTCATCAACCGTTTTGACAGCACAATTATTTTTGAACCGCTTAATATTGAACAACAAACTGAGGTAGCCAGCTTAATGCTCGGCGGATTATACAAACGAGTTAAAGAACATGGTTACGATGTAAAGATTGATAAGGAATTGTTAGATATCTTAGTGCAAAAAGGTTACAGCCCAGAATTTGGAGCTAGACCAATGCAACGAGTATTGCAAGATGTCTTAGAAGAAAAAATCGCACAAAAAATTATCTCTGGTCAAATTAGAAAAGGGGAGATGGTACCACTAACAAAAAATGACTTCACGGAACAAGAACTAAACGTTCAAGGTACATAAAACCAAGAGCGCCGCCCCTAAAGGGGCGGCGCTCTTTTGAAATAAAATTTAGCAAAAAAGACGTATCCTAGAAAACTAGGATGCGTTAAAGGGGGAAAGGGGTCAGTAAATGAAAGCCATTTTTAGACTTAATTGGTCAATACCAATTATCTGACTTACAATATACAAGTATGCATTCAAAAAATATTGTTATTGGAGTTTTATTATTAGTTTTAATTACCGTAGTTGGTTATCTTTTGTTAAACAGTAAAAATACTGTAGTTACAGAGAACACACCAATTGCTGAAGTTACTCCCAACGAACCAGAAAGTGAAGTCGGGGATAATACCGAACCCTTACCAGAAGTAATTGAGGAAACTCGAGGCGAGGAAACTGTTCTTGGTATTACCGTTAACGGCAATGACGTTACCGCTTACCATTTTGGAACTGGTCAAACTGAACTATTATTTATTGGTGGAATTCATGGTGGTTACTCATGGAATACTAGCTTGTTAGCCTATGAACTAATTGACTATCTTGATGCTAATCCAAATCTAGTCCCGAGTGATATTACTATCACCGTGATTCCTGTCGCTAACCCAGACGGTTTAGAAGCTACTGTCGGAACCGTTGGCAGATTTAAATCCGAAGTAACAACCGCTATAACAGAAGCGGAAAGAATCGCTGGTCGATTTAATGCTAATAAGGTAGATCTTAATCGAAATTTTGATTGTGAATGGGAAGCCACTGGAGTTTGGCAAAGCAAAGAAGTAAGTGGTGGAACTAGTCCTTTTTCAGAACCAGAAGCAGCCGCTATCAAAAATTATATAGAGAAGTACAAGCCGGCTGCAGCGGTAGTTTGGTTTAGCGCCGAAGGTAAGGTTTACCCATCAGCTTGTGAGGGGGCACCAAGTAATGCCTCAATTGAACTAGCTGCCACTTATGCCAAAGGTGCTGAATACCCGACTGAAGCTGAATTTAATGCCTACACCATAACTGGTGACATGGTTAATTGGTTAGCTAAGAATAAGATACCGGCTATCAGTGTCCTACTTACAAATCACAAAGATACTGAATGGGACAAAAACCTAGCAGGAGTAGAAGCGGTCATTAATGCCTACGCTGAATAATGTCTAAACGGAAACTAATTATTTTAGTTTTACTTTTACTACTTCTAAGTGGAGTGATTTTAAAACTAACTGTTCGGCCGCCGCAAAGCGAGGAGATTGTACCCGAGGTAATACCAGAAGAAATAATCGTTGCTCCTACCTCAACTACAGCCGTCATTGGGAAGTCAGTTGAAAATCGAGCTATCGAAACTTATACCTTCGGTACTGGTAGCACTAGCCTATTGTTCGTGGGCGGTATGCATGGTGGATATGAATGGAATAGTATTTTACTGGCCTATGAAATGATTGATTACTTAAATACTAATCCTGAAATTATTCCTAGTAACATAACCGTTCATATAATTCCCAACCTAAACCCCGACGGACTTTATGCAGCTACTGGTTTAATCGGCAAGTTTGTTGCCACTGATATCACCAATAATGATATGCATAGTAGTGGTCTAGGGAGAATGAACGCTCATACCGTTGATCTTAATCGAAATTTTGACTGTAAGTGGGCGCCCGAAAGTAGCTGGCGAAACAAAACCGTTAGCGCTGGCAGTGCAGCTTTTTCAGAACCAGAAGCGCAAGCCCTGCGTGATTACGTAATACTCACCCAACCTCAAGGCGTAGTTTTCTGGCACAGTCTGGCGAACAATGTTTATGCTTCAGAATGCAAAGACGGGGTACTGCCACAAACTTTAACTCTAATGAACACTTACTCACGAGCAACCAGTTATGGAGCAGTGCCGGTCTTTGACGCTTACCCCATCACTGGCGATGCGGAAGGTTGGTTAGCTTCAATCAACATTCCTGCCGTCACCGTTGAGTTAGGTTCTCGAACCAGTATTGAATGGACTCAAAATTTAGCGGGCTTGAAGGCAGTGTTAAATTTATATTCTAAATAATTTATTTGGAATTGGAATTAAAAAAGTGGGCGAGAAATTCTTTCTCGCCCACTTTTTAAATCTCTACCCATAACCTATTTTGAGCGTCCGTGAGGGTTCTGTGCTCATAGAAAATTTGCAAACGTCGGAGCGTGCGATAAATAGGTTATAGGTAGAGGAAGTCAACTTTTTTATTGACAATAAAGTTACAGAGCAGTAGTGTACCCTCAGATTTGTTAAGAGGAGGAAATAAATATGTACGAATTTAAATCTTGGTGGGCAGGTTTTGTAATAACCAATCATACCGTAGAAACTAAACCTGATGTTGAAGAAATAATTTCTGATTTGCAGCAAAAATTAAATGCTGGGGAAGTTAAACAAAAAACTTGTGGCGTTAATATTACTGTTGACTCACTTTGCATAGACTTAAAAAGTGGAAATCAAATTATAAAATATATAAACCTAAAGGCGGAAAAGTCCGCCCGTCACTAAAATAAATGCGCTTCGTTTAGAAGCGCATTTTTATTTACCATGAAATTTTTTATGTACCTCTAACAAATGTTTGTCAGTCACGTGGGTATAAATTTGTGTGGTACCAATATTGGCGTGTCCGAGCAGAGCTTGGACTGAACGTAGATCTGCCCCGTTGCTAAGTAAGTCAGTAGCAAAGCTGTGGCGGATTACGTGGGGAGTGACTTTACGGGTAATGCCCGCTTTAGCCGCATAAATTTTTAAAAGTCTCTGCACTGCGCGTGGTGATAATCTCAAGTCGCCACCATCATTTACTTTTCGTCCATAGCGAACGAAAAGGGCATCGTCCATATCCTTACGATTTTTTAAATAATCTTGCACGGCGGCTCGAGCGGAAGCAGAAAGAAAAACTACTCTTACTTTATCTCCCTTACCACGCACCGAAAATTCTTCCCGAGTCATATCAATATCATCGGTCGACAAACCACAAAGTTCAGAGATACGTAACCCGGTAGAAAAAAGTAATTCTAAGATGGCTTTATCTCTTTTGCCCTCTAGAGTTTTATGATCGGGCGCCGCCATTAATCTTTTAAGCTCTGTCGCTGAGATTAAATCAAGAGACCGCTCCGGAACTTTGGCTAACTCAATCCGTTCAGGCGAGAGAGACTCAATACCCCGGCGACGCAAATATTTAAGAAAAGCTCTAAGGGCAATCAGGTAATAATTTTGGGTACGACGTTTCATAGGCTCGATTCGACCACCAACTTTGGTACCTGGCTGACGATTAAGGTGAATGCGAAACTCTCTGATTTGTTCCTCAGTTAATTGCTTTGGTTCTTTCACTTTGGCGAATTCAAAAAACCTCTCTAAATAGCGATCGTAATTTTCAACCGTCTTAACGCTTCTCCCTCGCTCTATCTCGAGGTACTCCATAAATTGTTTTTTGAGTTCCATTAGATTCATGCCTGTTTATTATAGCAAGGGTAAAACCAGGTTTCACAAAAGATAAGAACCTTATTTACCAGTTACTCCTCCTTTACTAACCTATTTTGAGCGTCCGCGATGGTTGAGTGCTTATAGAAAATTTGCAGACGTCGAAGCATGTGAGAAATAGATTAGTAAAGGAGAGCCCTCATATATTTAGCTTGATTTTTTATCAAAGTATGCTATTATAGTAAGAACCTTAAACAGGTTATCGACCGCACTAAGTGGTACCGCTCTATTTTAATCCTGATGCGGACTCATACTACTGGCTGCGTAACTAATATTTACCTATGTTATCAAAGCGCGTTAAAGAAAATGCTTTAAAAAATGTTCGTCGTCACGACGCTGACACTGGGTCACCAGAAGCACAAGTTGCTATTCTGACTCGTCAGATTGAAGAATTGTCTACTCATTTGCGAAAGCACAAGAAGGACTTTCACTCACGACGTGGTCTACTCCAAATGGTAGCTGACCGCCGAAAACACCTAAAGTATCTACAACGAAAAGATGAGAAGACTTACGAGTCACTTATCAAGAAACTAGATCTAAAAAGATAAGGTTTCACACTAATCGCTTCCGCTAGGGAGCGATTATTTGTTTATCGCTATATAATATAGAAGGTAAGTGTTTTACATAATGAAGAAACGTTATTTTAATAATAAAAAATTAATATGGGAGTAATAAGACATCCGGACCAAAGAGTCGCGGTGATTATCGATACACAGAACTTGTACCACAGTTCTAAAAATTTATATAAGTCAAAGGTAAACTTTGCAGCAGTAGTAGAGGCGGCGGTTCAAGGCCGAAAACTTATTCGGGCGGTTTCATACGTAGTAAATACTGAAGGCGGAGAAGAACAACCATTCTTCGAAGCAATGGAAAAAGTTGGAATCGAAATTAAAACTAAAGATTTACAAATTTTCTATGGGGGAGCCAAGAAAGCTGACTGGGATGTCGGTATGGCGGTAGACGCTATAAAAGTAGCTAGTAAAGTTGATGCGATCGTATTAGCTACTGGCGACGGAGATTTCATTCCCCTCGTGGAACATCTTAAGAGTTTAGGTTGCCAAGTTGAAGCCATCACTTTTGGTCGTTCTGCATCCTCTGGACTCAAGAGTGAGGTTGATGATTTTATTGACTTAGACTCTGACCCGAAGAGGTTTTTAATTGGTTACCGCACCAGCAAAAAACCCGGTGGTAAAAAACCCAAGTTAGGGGGTAGAGGAAAAAAAGGTAAAACCAGTACCATAGTTGGAACTGATACTGATTACTTATAAAAATAAAAAGTGCGGCATCCATTGGATGCCGCACTTTTTATTTCACTCAGTCTAGTGGTGAACTAACTTCCAATCTGATATTGTCAAAATATTAAAAACTTGAGTTGTGTGTGAGTGGGTGTTTGATTAATCAAATATCTTATCCTGCACACCTCTATAAAATATTTTTATGAAAACACAATCTTTTACGCTGGAGTTGAATGGTAAAAAAATAATTGCTGAGTTCAATGACTTAACTGCTCAAGCCAATGGTTCAGTTATTTTAAAGTCAGGAGAAACTGTAATTTTAGTAACCGCTGTGATGAACAAGCGTAAAAATAATAGTTCGGGTTTCTTTCCTTTATCAGTTGAATTCGAAGAGAAATTTTATTCCACCGGAATGATGCTTGGGAGTCGCTATCAAAGACGGGAAGCCAAGCCGAGTGATGAAGCTGTGCTCTCAGCAAGAATTATTGACCGAACTATCAGACCACTTTTTAACCAAAATATTCGTCATGACATACAAGTCGTAGTGACTGTTTTAGCCCTTGGTGAAGACGACCCAGATGTGTTGGGAGTAATCGGAGCTTCACTCGCTTTAGCGGTGTCGGACATTCCTTGGCACGGTCCAATTGGTTGTGTGCGAATTGGACGCCATAAAGACAGTGGGACACTAATTATTAATCCGACCTATTTGGAAAGATTAACTGATAATTTAGATTTGGAAGTTTTGGCTTGTGGTAAAGACGGAACCATTAATATGATTGAAACGATGTCCTATGAAGTGTCTGAAGCTGACATCACTAACATCCTTGAAACTTCAACCAAATTTCATCAGCAAATCGAAGCTTGGCAAAAGGCGATTGTGGCAGAAATTGGTAAAGCTAAAAAACCGGAACCGGAATTAGAAACTCCCGAGTTATTAATAGAAATTTTTGACTCACAATTTAAAGCTAATTTATTTCAAACAATTTTTTCTAAAACCTCAGGTAAGGATCATATTTATGAGCTGAAAGACTTATTTGTTAAAACTTGCCAAGATGCTGACTTGGACCCAGCCTTAGCCGAAAGTTTTTTTATAAACAAAATTGATGTTGAATTGCATCGGGGAGTAATCGAGGAAGGGATTAGACCTGATGGCAGAAATTTAGATGAGGTTAGACCTTTGTTTGCTCAAGCTGGAAATCTCTCGCCGGCGCTTCATGGTTCAGGAATTTTTTATCGTGGTGAAACACACGTCTTTTCAGCTTTGACTTTAGCTGGTCCAGATTCTTCACAAATCATTGAAACAATTGAAGCCAAGGAATTTAAAAAGAGTTTTATTCATCATTATAATTTTCCACCCTACTCAGTCGGGGAGACTGGTCGAGTGGGTGGATTCAATCGCCGCATGATTGGACACGGGGCTTTAGCGGAAAAAGCGCTTGTACCGGTAATCCCTGACCAAACTAAATTTCCCTACACTATTCGTTTAGTTTCTGAGACCCTTTCTAGTAATGGCTCAAGTTCAATGGGTTCAGTCTGTGCTTCGACCTTGGCTTTAATGGATGGCGGGGTTCCAATTACCAGACCAGTAGCCGGTATTGCTTCTGGGGTCATGATAAATAAAGATAAGTATCAACTCATTACTGACATTCAAGGACCTGAAGATGAGTTTGGTGACATGGACTTTAAGGTAGCGGGAACCGCTTTAGGTATTACAGCGATTCAAATGGATGTCAAAGTAGATGGAATACCCATAAAAATTCTAGCTGAAGCTTTAGAAAAAGCTCGCTTAGCTCGTCTACAAATATTGGCAGTGTTGGTGAAAGAGATTTCTACTCCCCGTGAAAAAATTTCTGCCCGAGCACCAGAAATAATTTGTCTCAATATTTTGTCATCGCAAATCGGACTGGTAATCGGTAGTGGGGGGAAAACCATTAATGGGATTAAGGACGATACCGGTGTAGAAGAAATAACGATTGAAGATGACGGGCGGGTTTATATCGTTGGTAAAAATGGTACCGCTCCTAAAGCGGCTAATATTATTCGCTCCCTCACTAAAATTTATACCCTCGGGGAAAGAGCTGAAGCGACCATAACTAAACTCACGACCTTTGGTGCGTTTGCAAAATTAGATGATTACAATGAAGGTTTAATCCATATCTCTGAGATTGCTCCTTTTAGACTTGAGACAGTTGAGGGTGTACTAAGTGTAGGAGAGGTAGTGCCAGTAATAGTATCAAAAATGGAAGAAGGTAAAATTGGGCTTTCAATTAAGCAGGCTGACCCTGAATTTGCAGAGAAAAAAGGTCTATCTCCCAAAAAATAAGGCTATCTTATCAAGATAGTAGTGAAAAACTTATCCCGAAAAAAGTAAAATCATGCGATACTAGAAGTAATGAGCGATGAAGCTAAAAAATCAGCTGCCCGGTTTCGTACTTTTGCGCAAGATTTAGACGCGGAAAGAGCTAAGCGAGATCAAAATTCTAAAACAGAAACTGTTGTTTCTAAACCTGTCTCCCTTAATCATGACCAACCAGTTTCAAAAGCCGAAGTTAAAGAAGAAAAATCTGCACCCGTAATAAAAGTTACTGAACCTAAAATTGAAATAAAGCCGCTAGAGCCAAAAGCCGAAGTTGAGAAAGTAGTAATTAAAGAACCAATTAAAATACCAGCCTTTCATGAACTACAAAAGAAAGTGGATTTAATTAGTGCCAATAAGGAAGAGCTAGCAAAACCAAAAAAGTCAGAGGATAAAAAACCAAAACCAGTAATCACTCCAATTAGAACTAATATTGGTTTTGACGCTACAGTTATTACTGATACTAAATCTGATAGATTTAAATTAATTCCTTCCCTAATTGAATCCTTTAAAAATTGGTTGATTTCCATTAAACCAAAAAAGAAGACGTTGCCTCCGCCAAAATACACTGTCCCTGAAACTAGTCACCGAAAAGGTGTGATTCAAAAAGCTACTTCAAAAACTGGCGCCGCTTTTTCAGCTGATAATGAAACTCTTAAAGAGCAAATTCGTTTACGTCAATTACACGAAGTTGTGGAAGAAGATAAAGTAGAAGCAGTTGCGGAAAACAAACCGATGGAAGAACCAGAATTAGAATCATCTTGGTCACCTTATACCGAGACTGGCTACAATCTATTAGAGTCTCCTAAAAAAGTGCCCGATGTAACCCAGAATGTTGTTTTGGAATACAAAAAAATAACCAAACCAGAACCAGTTATTGAACCGATTGAACCAACAGTAGCTGAAGAGGAGTTACCTGAATCAACCGAGACTCTAATTGAAGCTGATATCTTTGACGGTCGTTGGTCAGGAGACAATGAAAAAATTGAAATTGAACCAGTAACTGAAACACCAGCTGAAACCCCGGTCGTTATAAACCTGGAAACTGAAGAAGAGTTACCTGAATTAGCCAAATCTGCGCCTGGAATTAAAAATGAATTATTGAATTTTAAAACCAACACTCTAACCATTACGGTTTTAATTATCGTAATTGGTGTACTGATTGTATTCTTCACTGCAAAAGTTATTTTCAACCAGCTTAATTCTAATCAGGAGGAATTTATTGTGACCGAAGCTAAGCCTATTTTAGCTAACTCGACTATTAGCAGTGTTCTGCTTTTAAGCAGTAATATAAATGACATCCCTAAACTGATTGCGTCAGCCATTGCCGCTGCTCCAATGGGCTTAGTGGAGTTGCCAATAACATCTCAAACGGGTGAAGAAATTACCCCAGCTTATGCCTTTAATTTATTAAAATTCCAGGCTAAGCCCACTTTGAAACAATCCCTAACTACAGCTAGATTTGTTTCCTTCAATCACTCAAAACCAGTTTTAGTATTAAAGTTTGTTGATAAAAATACTGTTCGTGGCGGATTGTTAAATTGGGAAGTAACTTTATTTAATGATTTAAATATCTTGTATCAAAACCAGGCTCCACAAAATCTTGAATTTACAGACGAGACTATTAATAACCTCGACGTCAGAGTATTAAAGGGTGAAAACGGTACATTAGTTGTCTATGGTTTTATCAATGATGACACTGTTATCATAAGTCCGGAGGTTTTCTCTTTTGAGGAGCTGGCCAACCAACTACATAACAAATAAACCTTTTTGAAAATAGTCTTAATTTAGCTTTATGCTAAATTTGAATCAGGCAAGTTATTTAAAAGGAGAAAGTGATGATTGCGAAAAAGGTAATGTCTGTATTTATTAAATTATTAATCGGTATTGTTTTAATAATAATCGCGGTGCAAAGATTTAAACCGGGAGAACCTTATCTTCCTTTTTAAAAGGATACTCATATTTTTACTAATTTAAACAAACGCCTACGGGCGTTTTTTTTAAGATTAATGTTAATATTTATCAATAACCGACATTTTTATGCTACAAATCGAAATATTTAAAACTAGATTAGAAGAGGAGTTAAACCAAATAACCGCTGACCTAAAAACCTTTGCAGTGAAAAATGAAACCACTGGCGATTGGGTTGCTGTACCACCGTCAGATGATTTGGGTGGGGCCGATGATAACACCAATGCCGACAAAGTTGAGGACTGGAATGAACGGATGGCTCTAATGTCACAAATTGAAATTAGATACAATGATGTGGTTCGCGCTTTAGAAAAAATTACTAATGGGACTTATGGTAAGTGTGAAATTTCTGGTGACGAAATCGAACTAGATAGACTAAATGCCAACCCAGCCGCTCGTACCAATCTAGCTAACATGGAGAGGGAGAATGAACTATCTATATAAATAATGTCTGTTTCTAAAGTTTATACAATTCAACCCAATGTACTAAACGGAACAGTAGTTACGATTGAAGCTGATATATCGCGTGGCCTACATTCATTTTCAATTGTTGGTTTAGCGGGAAAAGCCGTAGACGAATCTAAAGATAGAGTAGGTAGTGCGATTAAACATTCAGGCTACGCCTCACCTAAAACAAAAAATCAGAAAATTGTTATCTCCCTAGCCCCGGCTGATCTCAAAAAAGAAGGTCCTTTGTTTGATTTACCAATTGCTTTGGCTTATTTAATTGCTTCGGCTGAAATTGAAGTTGATGAAACAAAACGAGTCTATATTGGGGAATTGAGTTTAGACGGTAGTCTGCGTCCCGTTAAAGGTGTTCTAAACTCTACTTTAGCCGCTAAAGAAAATGGCTACCAGGAAATAATTGTTCCCATTGATAATGCTGCGGAAGCGGCTCTAGTTGATGGGATTTCGGTTATTCCAGCCGAGTCATTGCTGGCAGTGATTACTCATATTAAACCAACTACTGAAGCTAAGCCCGGGGAAGAAATTAATAAAATTAAATTTCAACCACCAACCATAATAAGTGATGGCTGGTATGAGAGTAGTGTAAATTTAGAAGATGTTAAAGGTCAAGAAAGTGCTAAACGGGGCTTAATTATTGCGGCGGCTGGTAAACACAATGTGATGTTGGTTGGGCCACCCGGTACCGGAAAAACCATGCTGGCTAGAGCCTTTCGTTCATTACTACCACCATTATCAAGACAAGAGGCTTTGGCAGTGACCGCTATTTATTCTCTAACTGGGAGTGATTTTAATATTAGTACTAGACCCCCTTTTAGAAGCCCACATCACACCGCTTCTCATACTTCATTAGTGGGAGGTGGTAGCAATCCTAAACCAGGTGAAATAACTTTAGCTCATCATGGAGTTTTATTTATGGATGAATTTCCAGAATTTGAGCGCCGCTCCCTTGATGCTTTGCGTCAACCTTTAGAAGATAAGGTGGTCTCAATTTCTAGAGTCCAAAGCAGTGTTGAATTTCCGGCAGATTTTATTTTAGTCGCTGCTCTCAATCCTTATCGCGGTAGTGAAGATGGGACAACTAACTTAGCCCGAGCTATGCAAGAAACTTACAAGAATAAAGTCTCTGGTCCAATTTTAGATAGAATTGATTTATGGTTAGAAGTCCCGCATGTTCCTTATGACATACTAAGTTCACTACCAAGTAAAGTGGAAGAAACAAAAACCGCTCGCGAACAAATATTACAAGCTCGACAGCTACAAGAACAAAGATTTTCTTCAACTACCGCTACGACTAATTCTGGGATGACGGCTCGAGATATAGAAAATATTATTAGTTTAGATGATGAAGTAAAAGATTTACTAAAAATATCGAGTGCTAAGCTAAACCTATCACCACGCAGTTATCATCGTTTAATTAAAGTGGCCCGTACCATTGCCGACCTTGACGCCAGTTTAGAAATTAAAACTTCTCATTTATTAGAAGCTTTGCAATATCGAGTTAATTTATAGTCTAAAGAGTTAAATAAAAAAATATTAATAAATTAATATTTCTGATATTATTCATTTACAGTGTTAAAAACCACCACTAATCAAAATCTACTGGCGACTGTTTTTATTACCGGAGCTGCGGTTTTAATCATAGAAATTACCGCTGTGCGGATTTTATCTCCAGTTTACGGCTCTTCACTTTATGTTCTGTCGAGCATACTAACAATAATTTTAACCGCCCTGAGTTTGGGCTATTGGTATGGTGGCAAGAAGGCCGACCAAGAAACGTCGGTAAATAATCTGCTGAATCATTTATTTTATATGATTGCCGTTAGTGGTCTTTTTATTATCGGTCTATTGATACCAAAAGAGCTAATTTTACCTTACATTGATTCTTCAACTTATCCAAAGATTGGGACGCTAATTATAAGTTTTGGATTATTTTTTACACCCACTTTATTACTAGGAATAGTCTCTCCCTATGTAATAAAAATTCAATCCTTATCCAACCCGATTGAAAAAATCGGTACGGTGGTGGGAGCAACTTTTTTTTGGGGCACAGCGGGAAGTATTTTTGGCAGTTTAATAACTGGCTTCTTCCTAATTCCACACCTAGGAATAATCCGGACCATAATCTTAGTGGGAATTATTTTAGTAATCCTTGGTCTAATTATGCCTTTAAGAGAAGGTGAACCTTTGAAGAAAAAACTAGTGACTAGTATATTACTTATTACTGTTTCACTAATTTTTATCCTTAATTTTATAAAGAATCATCAGGATAATTCTTATATTTATAGCGGGGAAGGAATTTATAGCAGCATAAAAGTTAAAGATGTTGTCTTTAATAATCGTCCGGCCAGATTATTATTGCTAGACACAAATTACTCTTCAGCTATTTTTTTAACTTCAAAATCTTTAGTTTTCAATTATACAAAAACCGTACTGCTATATAAAAAATTACTACCCGAAGCTACCAATGTACTGGTATTAGGGGGAGGAGCCTACACCATACCCCGAACCTTAACTGAGCTTGACCCTAATCTTAATATTGATGTAGTTGAGATTGAGCCTTCTTTATTTAAGCTGGCTCAAACTTATTTTGATTTAACCAATGTTTCAAAAATAACCGATTACCCTCTTGATGCCAGGGTTTTTTTTAAAAACAACTCCACCAAAAAATATGATGTTATCTTTAGTGATGCTTTTGGCACAGATTTAGCCACTCCTTTTCATCTTACGACTAAAGAATTTTATAAGCTTACTGCCGAAAATTTAAGTCCTGATGGAATTTTTTTTCTTAACATTATTGCCAAACCAGAAACTGATCAACCTTCATTAACTGGATCTACCTTAAAAACTCTCAAAGCTATTTTCCCTGTAGTTAAGACTTTTTCTTTTACCAACGATAAAACCCTGCAACAAAATATTGTTTTTATTGCTAGAAATAGCACCTTACCGATAGAGCTTACTCCTTGGGACCTGACAATAATAGACCGTAACTTGACTGAGTTAATTATTGATACTGATTATTTAAACAATGAATTAGTGCTTACGGATGACAAAGCCCCGATAGAATATCTTGTAACTAAAGAAAGATAAAAATAACACTTAACTCCGCAATACTATATTTTAAACGTCGGTTGGGTTAAGAAAAAACTAGCGGTTAGCTAGTTTTTAAATCGTATTAAAAGGGATTGCTAGCGCCTCGAACTTCAAAGTGAAGGTGAGTACCAGTTGATTTACCACTGGTTCCCATCGCTCCAATTGTTTGCCCCTGAGCTACATAAGCTCCCACTCCAACTGAATTACTTGAGAGGTGGGCATAGAGAGTTTGAGTACCATTGCTATGTTTTACAACAATATACTGACCATAACCGCCATTCCAACCTGAACTCTTTGAAACAATAACCTCACCGGCGGCGGCAGCTCTAATGGTTGAACCAAAAGCTCCCGCTAGGTCGACCGCATTGTAACCATGAATTCCTTGTGTCTTAACAGAACCAGGAGCGGGATGAATAAATCCTCCCCCTGAAGCGGCACTGCCGCCAGAGCTTTTAGTTGGTTGCGCAGTGGCACTATTTTTTACTGGAGCGGAATGTAAAGATCCTCCAGGAATAATTAAAGTGTCACCAACGGCAATATCGCTAGCTGAGCTAAGTTGGTTGTAAGCTAAAATTTCATCAACGTCACCTTCGTACTTTTTAGCTACACTATTAATAGTGTCGCCTTTCTTTACTTCATGTTGTACTCCTACAATTGGTAGTATGATTAGAGTATCTCCTGGTTGAATACTAGTCGGACTAGTGATGTCATTAGCCCAAAGAATAGTATTAGTAGTAACACCATACATATCAGCAATATGTGAAATGGTTTCACAATATTCTTCTGTACAAGGTCTCACCACGTGAACTTTAATTTCTCCTAAACTACTCTTCATTTCAGCAATCTCATCTGCTCCCACTGGACCAGTTGAAACTAAAGCGTTCTCTTCAACAATAATTTCAGCTCCTCCTCGGCCTTTGAGGGGATTAGGATTTTGTAGGGCTGTTAGTAACGGCATATCAATAACCGTGGCAGTCTCGGCTACCGGTTTCTCCTCTAAAATTGTTTCTGGTGGGAAAAATTTAGCAAAAAAACCAGCATGTACCGACAAAGGAACAATTACAATTGCCATAACAAACAAAAGCTCAGCCATTAACCGCATTCGGGTTAAAGTTTTAACTTTTAGATATTTTGTCTGCTGATTGGTTTTTCCTGAAAAATCATCAGAGTCTATATGATTGGGTTGAATATGTCTGTGGTTAAGGTCTCGCCGCCGTTTCATTCACTACTTCCAGTCAGTATCTTCAAAAAAAATAGGAGCTGTCGCTCCGGACATACCAAACTTCTGGTATGCATAACATTCTACTAGAGCCTCCGCCTAGCGCAATTGACGAAATACACTTTTCTAGCTGGCTTTTTTTATTTAAATTTTAGGGCTCAATAAAGCCCTAAAATTACTATTGACAAGCAAGTATATTAATTGAATTAAATAAAGCTCACTTATTTTCTAAAAAATTCTCGCTTTTAATTAATCTCAAATTTTGCAATTTACTGGTGTCAAAATCGGTATGTTATAGTGTGCTCTACATGATAGAAAACCAATACCTTGAGGGGTTAAATGATCATCAAAAACAGGCTGTTTTACACACTGATGGACCTTTAATGGTATTAGCTGGAGCCGGTTCTGGCAAAACTAGAGTCATTACCCATCGGATTGTTCATCTAATTCATCAAGGTATTGCACCGCATAATATCCTAGCGGTGACCTTTACCAATAAGGCAGCCAAAGAAATGCGCGAGCGGGTTGAACAATTAATTCATAAATATCTTCCTTCCGATCGAGCCTCGATTGATAGTTTGCCTCTAGTTACCACGTTCCACTCCTTAGGAGTACGTCTTCTTCGAGAATTTCATGAAACTGTTGGCCTCCGGCGTCACTTTACAATTTATGATAAAAGCGACAGTCAAAAAATTGTTAAACAAGCAATTGAAAAAGCTGGTTACAATCCAAAAGAATTTGAACCTAGAAAAATACTCTCAATCATTTCGAGAGCCAAGGGTGACGCTATGTCACTTATGGCTTTCAAAGATGCAGCCAACTCTTTTCCGGAGCAAGTAGCGGCTGAAGTTTGGGAGAAGTACGAAGAAACCCTAAAAGCTGAACACGCTTTAGATTTTGATGATTTATTAGCTAAAACTTTAAATCTCCTTAAAGATAATATTAGTGTGCGAGAAACCCTCCAAACCAGATTTAAGTATATTCATGTTGATGAGTATCAGGATACCAACCGAGTACAGTTTTCAATTATGGAACTCTTGGCTGGTAAAACACACAATATATGTGTTGTAGGTGATATCGACCAAAACATTTACTCCTGGCGGGGAGCAGACATTAAAAATGTTTTGCAATTTGAAAAAAACTTTCCGAATGCGACCACTATTTTGTTAGAAGAAAATTACCGTTCCACCAAAACCATTATTGCCGCCAGTAATGACATTATTAAGAAAAATAAAAACCGGGTTGATAAAACTGTTTTCACCAACAATCACGAGGGTGAGAAAATTACCCTTTACGCTGGTATGACTGGTTACGATGAAGCAGAATATGTGGCCCTAACTGCTAAATCGCTAATCGCTGACGGGGCAGACCCTTCAGCCATCGCAATTCTTTATCGAACGAACTTCCAGTCTCGATCTTTGGAAGAAGCTTTTTTAAATTTTGAAGTTCCTTATCAATTATTAGGCACTAAATTTTTTGAACGTAAGGAAATTAAAGATGTTCTATCTTATTTACGCTTAGCCTTAAATCCTGGTAGTAACGCTGATTTAGCTAGAGTTATCAATACCCCGGCTCGAGGAATTGGAAAAGTAACTATGCTGAAAGTGATTGAAGGTAAGCGTACCGAACTAAACAAAGCCGCTTTAGAAAAAGTCTCAGCTTTCGATAAAATTATTAGTGAAATTGCTGAAACCGCTACCAAAAAACCTCTCTCGGAAACAATAAAATTCATTATGCAGCGTAGTGGGATTGAAGCTGGTTTAAAAGATGAAGGTACCGATGAGTCTTTAGAGAGGATTGAAAACTTACGTGAATTGGTTACATTGGCTAGTCGTTTTAATGACACCGAACCAAGTGAAGCGGTGGAGCAATTATTAGAAACAGCGGCCCTCCAAAGTGATCAAGACGAGTTGAAAGCCAAAGATGAACAAAATGCTGTTCGTCTAATGACCATTCACGCTGCTAAAGGTTTGGAATTTTCTTATGTTTTTATTACTGGTCTCGAAGAAGGTTTGTTTCCTCATGAAAGATTGGATGATGGCCGGACAGACCAAGAAGAGGAGAGGCGATTATTCTATGTAGCTCTAACTCGAGCCGAGAAAAAAATCTTTCTAACTTACGCTCATATGCGCACTATCTTTGGCACCCAAAAAATAAACCTGCCGTCATCATTTTTAAATGATATTAGTAAAGAATATATCGAGTCAGCTGAACCTGCGGGGGGAGATTATTCTGGTTATGAAACTACGGTTTATTTAGACTAGACTCCTTGTTTCGCAATAATATATTTTGAGCGTTCGCGAAGGTTAAGTGCTTATAATAAGGAGCAGACGTCGGAGCGTGTGATAAATATGTTATTGCGGGACAAGTCTAAAGCTTGGAGCTACTTTAAGTTGCGTTTTTTCATTTATTAACATACCGTAGCAGTATGTCTTTCCAACATAAAAAATCCCTGGGCCAAAATTTCCTTAATAGTGATTATGTTCCCAAAAAAATGTGCGACGCTGCTGATATAAAAGTGGGGGATTTGGTATTGGAAATAGGTCCTGGTATCGGCGCTCTGACCAAAGAATTGTTAGCTCGTGGCGCTAAAGTCATTGCCGTCGAGGCTGACGCTCGAGCGATTGAAACTCTAAATGAAATCTTTTTGACAGAAATTACGACTGGCCAATTATTAATTCATCACACTGATGCTAGGTCTTTGGATTTAAAATCTCTAAATCTAACTCCCCAAACTTTTAAAGTCGTATCTAATATTCCTTATTATTTATCCGGCCTGCTCTTTAGAGCCTTATTAGATACCGATTGCCAACCTAACACTTTAGTTTTTTTAGTCCAAAAAGAAGTGGCTGAGAGAATTGCGCGTGACCCAAAAGAATCTTTATTATCTCTATCAATCAAGGTATTTGGCGAGCCTACCTATATATGTACCGTTAAAAAGAGTCATTTTACTCCTCAACCCTTAATCGATTCAGCGATTATTCTAATTAGCCACATAAATAAGGATAATTTTAATAAAATTAAAGCTGAAGCGTTTTTTAAACTGATTCATCTTGGCTTTGCCCAAAAAAGGAAGCAATTGGTGGGTAATTTATCTGGGGAATTTAAGCGAGCAATAGTTGAAAAGACTTTTTTAGAACTGGGACTTATACCCACCATCAGAGCTGAGGATATACCTTTAGAGACTTGGCTTAAATTAACCAAAAAACTTTATCCTTAATTAGTAACTCACAGAAAGTTATCTGTTAATCAACCTTTTATACACAAACAAATACACACCTCTGTGTATTTGTTCTGATTAGTACCTACTTAGACTGATATACTAAATGGGTATATGAAAGGGCGTTTAAACCCAAAAATTTTAGGCTCGACTATAGTCGGTTTTGCTTTAGTTGCAGGAGCATACACTGTTTCTAATTTTGGTGAATCTCGACTAAAAACCCAAGAAGCCAACATTCAATCTTCTACTCCCACCCAAAGAGTGGCTATCGCCGTTACTGATAATGATAGTAACGGGATTGAAGACTGGCGTGATGATTTTGTTACAGCCGCCCCAGTGGTGCTAAATAACGCTTCATCTACCTATACTTTTCCCGATACTCTAACTGGGCAAATGAGCATCTCCTTAATGGAAGAGATTATTAGAGCTAAGGGTTATGGTCCATTTGGTAGCACTAATGAAGAGATTATCAATAATACCGTTGATAAATTAGCTAAAGAAACTGAGCAAACTCTTTATGACACTAAAGACATCAGCATAATGGATACTTGGGATGATCAAGATATTACTAACTACGCCAATACTATGGCTGGTACTATTTACCGACACAGTATTCCTGGCATGGAAAATGAATTGGTTATTTTAAAATCAGTATTAGAAACCAGTGACCCAAAAAAAGTCGAGGAGCTTAAAACTTTAACAAATATTTATAAGTTATTTTTAGAAGATAGCCTAAAAACGCCTGTCCCAGCCTTTTTAGTAAAGGAACATTTAGATATTATAAATACTTATTCGGCTATCCATAAAGATATTGAGGCTATGTCTATGGTATTAGAAGACCCAGCGTTATCTTTACTTAGACTCCGGCGCTACCAAGATGACGCGACTGCTCTAACTTATGCCATGCAAAATATGTATTTAGCTATCTCCAAAACTAACGCCCAATTTGAATCCAGTGACCCAGCGACGTTTTTTACCTTATTCAGTCCTGATTATCAAAATTAATAATTAACTTATGGATACTTTATTCAATGGCCTAAGAAAAACTTTAATTGCTACTGTTTTTATTATGTTTGGTTTGGTGGCTACTTATATTCCACAAACTTGGAATGATAATAGTAATATTGAAACTACCCAAGCAGCCAAAGCAACCTTAGCTATGCAAGCTATTGCTTATATTGAACAAGGTATAACTGCAGTTCAAAGTACACTCTCAGCTGGTTACAACCTTATAACTTCTTGGGCAACTAATAATCTTTGGTTGAAGGATTTTTCACTTGACGGAATTGCTTGGGCTATCGCTAAAGCCATAGTTTCCCAAATGGTTGATAGCTTGGTCAATTGGATAAACTCTGGCTTTCAGGGTAGTCCGGCTTTCGTCCAGGATTTACAAGGGTTTTTAACCAACGCGGCCGATGAAGCGATTGGTACCTATTTAGATGAATTAGGTGGAATTGGCTCCTATCTCTGTGACCCCTTCCGACTTGATATTCAGGTAGCAATTGCTACTCAATATGAACTGGCAAGAGTCGATCAATTTGCTCCAACTTGTACTTTGACTGATATTATTGGAAATATTACTGACTTCACTTCTGGGGCTCAAGGTAGTTTCAGCCAAGGCGGTTGGGATAATTGGTTTACTATTACTTCTAAACCTGATGTTTTTACTCCTTACGGCGCTTATCTAGCGGCTGAAGCTGGAGCCCAAGCTAAAATCACTAACCGAAAAGGGGAGGAGTTATCACTCTTAAATTTTGGTGACGGATTTTTATCAGGAAAAATCTGCGAAACAGTTCAAGGTGCCGGCACCACTCACCAGGAGTGTTTCATCTCAAAACCAGGTAAAATTATTCAAGAAGCCTTATCATTTAATCTTGATTCCGGTCGACAATCGCTAATTGCGGCCGATGAAATTAATGAAATTCTTGGCGCTTTACTCGGTCAAATAGCTAACATGGCAATTACTGGTGCTACCGGTTTACTAGGACTTGGTTCTAACAATCCTTCTGGTCCAAATTATTCTGGTTTTACAGCGGCTTCTTATACCCCAGCCCCTGGTAGCACTGTGGGAAATGCTTCAGGAACGGTGTCGTTACTCAACACAGCAGAAATTAATAATATTACCGCTATGGAAGGGAGTCTTTCTGTCCAAAATTCATATAACTCCATCGCTAACTACTACCGAGGAGAACTATCTAGTCAGACCTACTTAACTTATTCAAACAATTTCTTAGTGCAAAATAATAACAATAATACGGGTATTCTTGGTCAAACTAGTTTTGAAAATCTAGTAACTCAATACTTGGCCGAAACAAACACTGTAATCAACAATACCAACGCCGACATAACTACTCTCAATAATTTAATTGCTGAATATAGAAATACCAACACCACATCAGCGCGTAGAACTCAGATCTTTAATTCATATAATCAATTGACCTTATATACCAATGCTGACATGAGTAGTTCGATTGTTAAATGGGAATCAGTAGTAATTAATAATTAATCCTTATGTCATTTAACAAAAACAAACTACCGACTATTGCTACACTGGCTTTGTTGTTGTTACTGACACCAGCTTTTGCACACGCTGCTACTTTTGTGGAGGAAACTATCTATTTAATAATCAACGGCTTTTTGGGTCTATTTGTCGGTTTAGCTGGCTTCTTATTAAACAATAGTATCCAATATACGATTATTGATTTTGGTAGGAATTATCTTGATTCCGGAATCGGCGCGGCAGTTGAAAGTACTTGGGTTATTATCCGGGATTTATTTAATCTGACCTTCATTTTTGGCCTAATTTATATTGGGTTCAAAATGATTCTTAATAGTGACGACTCTAATTCTAGACGCTGGTTAGCCAGTCTAATCATGGCGGCTCTATTAGTGAACTTTAGTTTATTTATCACCAAGACAGTTGTTGATTTTACTAATATTCTAGCTACCCAAATAGTAGTTAATGGTTTCTCGACCGCCAGCGTTACCGGCACCGGTGATGTTGATATTTCCGGTACCTTTATGAATAATTTTGGCTTAACTTCTCTATTCGAAGCTAAAATTCCTAAAACCGCTTCACCTTGGGGATTTATTTTTGGAACCGCGATTGTTTTTATAGTGTGTATGTTTGTGTTTGCGGCGGGAGCAATTCTGTTATTTATCAGATTTGGAGCCCTACTCCTATATATGATATTTTCACCCCTGATGTTTATTGGTTGGGTATTCCCTCAACTACAAGGTACTACCAGTAAATACTGGGAAGGTTTCCTTGGTCGGGCCTTTTTCGCCCCAATTTATGTTTTATTACTTTATGTTTCGGCTAAAGTAATCTTTGGCGTCTATGGTGGTAAAACCCCTAATTATGGTGACGCTACCTCTGGTGTTGCCGGAGATGTAAACGCTTCTTTTGTTAATACTTTTCCACCTTTTATTATTGGTTGTATCTTTTTAATCGCTTCAATTCAAGTGGCCAGCAAGCTTGGGGTAGATGGAGCCGGGGTAGCAATGAAGGCTGGGGATAAATTCAAAGGTTATGTAAAAGCGGGCGTTGGTGGAGCGACACTCGGGGCTGCTGCATATGCGGGTAGAAGAAGTATCGGGTCTTATGGTAATAATAAAGCTAATGATGCAGCTTGGCGAGCTGAAAACTCAAAATCAAGACTGGGCAGACTTAAAATTTCAGCCGCAGAGAAAGCAGCCAAATCAAGCTTTGATGCTAGACAAGTTATGGGATTTGGAAAGGCTGCAGGTATTGGGGAAGGCAAAAAAGGTGGTTATAGCAAAACAGTTGCTGAGCGAGTTAAAAAGGATGATGAATTTGCAAATTCACTAGGAAAGGTAGCAAAAGGCACCGAGGAATATAATAATGCCAAAGCAGCGACCCTAGCAGAAAACGACAAGTACCAGCAAGCTCTAGAGGAACGAGATGAAAATGAAAAGGAGAAGAAAGAGATTAATGACAAAATTGCAGAGGCGCAAAAGCCTCTAATGGATGAGATAGCTAAATTAGAAGAGCGACGTGACAAAACTACTGATGAGGGGGAGAAGATTAGTCTTAACCTTGAAATAGATAGCAAAAAAAGTGAGTTAAGTGAGCTTTCAAAAAAAGTGAAGGTGCAATTTGATAATCAAATCAAATCTGTCGAGAAAAAGTCACGCGAAATTGACCAGGCATTAAAGGAAGGAGAGGCTGCAGCTGAAGTTAGAGCGACTTACTCAAGACAAGTAGCTTACATTAAACAAGTGGAAAAACGAGGTGAAACGTGGGGTGCAGTAAAAAATTATATTAAAGGCACAGTAAGAGGTGAAGCGGGAGAAGTGAAAGTTTACCAACCTAACCAAGCTAACCAAGCATCAGCTAATGCTTTAATGGCAAAGTGGGGTAGAGACGGAAGCAGAGGCGCGAATGCTGAAGAACAAAACAAGCAGAATAAAATAATAAAGCAGCAGCAAGCATTCATACAAGAACAAATAAAAATGATGAGCGAGTCTCAAAAAAGCGAAGATGTTGTCCCAGAATCACCTAAAAAAGACCATGAATAAATATGATAGATACTGATATTAAAAACCGTTTCGAAGCACTTGATAAAGTATATATTGAGTTTATTGGTAGCGACTCAATAACAGAGTTGGCTCCGACTTTCGGTAAATCGCTCGGGTTTGATAGTTATAAAATTAATATTTTAAGTAATGGAATTTTTCTATACTTAATGTTTTTTATAAAATTCGATAAATTTGTTGATTTTATAGCTTCTGAATGTGGCTTAGAAAAATCAGAAGCATCCTCTTTAGCTAATGGTATTTTACTTTGCTTACCAGAAGATTTTTATCGATTTCAAGAAAATATGGTTACGGAATTTTACAACAAGGAGACGGCCGATCTAAAAGGTAATCCTGGGGATGGATCTCATTACTCTCCCTCTAACATTCGCACCATGGCGGAAGACATGGTTAAAAGTACTGAAACCGAAGAGGTAGTCTACAGCTCAACTCAAGCCGCTATCCTAAATGAAGCAAAACCTAAAGATGAAAGTGCTGATAGGTGGGGAAGTGAAAATAAGTAATTGGGGATATAAACGACTATTTTAATTTTCACTAGCCAACAACGTGTATAATACTATTATATGCGTTTTGAAGTCCCGCAGTTTATTGAAATCGAAGACAAGATTTTTGGTCCTCTGACCTGGCGGCAATTTTTATACTTAGGGGGTGGAGTTGGTATGGCCGTCGTTATGTTCTTCACCTTACCTTTTATATTATTTGTAATCTTGGGTATTCCTTTAGCGATTTTAGCGGGGGCTTTATCTTTTTATCCCGTCAATAATCGTCCTTTTTCTTTTTTCTTAGAAGCCATTGTTAATTATGTGGTAGGACAAAGACTTTATTTATGGCGACAAAAAGCTGAGATTATTCATAAATCATCCAGTCACTCGACTATAAAAAACGCCGTCGACACCACCAACCCGCGCAACAAAAAAGACATTACCTCTCTGGCTAGAAAATTAGAATTACAAGCATTACAAAAAACTGAATAATATGGCAAATACTAACGCAGCTACCCAAGATTTTGTTTCAGTTCGAGACATAATAGATAACGTTGTAATTCAAAAGAACGGTCAAATGTGCATGATTATGCTGGCTTCTTCAATCAACTTCGCCCTCAAATCACTTGATGAACAAAGAGCAATTTTGCAACAATTTCAACAATTTCTAAACACGATAGATTTTTCTTTACAGATTTATGTTCAATCAAGACGTTTAAATATCGAACCTTATTTGGAACTATTATCGACCTTAGACTCCAAACAAGATAATGATTTAATGAAAGTTCAGTTACGTGAGTATATAGAGTTTATTAAAACTTTTACTGAAGATGTGGATGTGATGAGTAAAAATTTCTTTGTGGTGGTACCTTATTCACCCACAAAGGCTAATATTACTCGCGGAATTACAAATCTTTTTAGTTCTGGCTCTAATGTTAGTTCACTACCCACCGAAACTAGATTTGAAGAACATCGTATCCAATTAGAGCAACGGGCGGGGATGGTCTCGGAGGGTCTGGCCCGAGTTGGAGTCAGAACTATAACTTTGCAAAAAGATGATTTGGTTGAGCTTTTCTATCACCTTTATAATCCATCCGATCCAACTGGAAATGCCCCTTTAGTTGATAACGAATAAATTTATTATGTCACTTTCTGATTTTTTACAACCAAAAAATAACGCCAACTCAACTACTAATGAGGCAATTAGTAACCAACTATTAACCTTGACTGATGTTATTGCTCCTTCGGCTATTAGTATTACTCCCCGCAGCGTCAATATTAGTGGCATTACCTCTAGAGTTTATTATGCTGTTTCTTATCCAAGATTTTTGAATGATGGTTGGATTGAGCCGGTTTTGAACCTAGCTAAAGAACTAGATGTTTCAATCTTTATTCACCCTATTGATACAGTAGAAACTTTAAAGAAATTTCAAAAAAAGGTAGCTGAGGTACAAAGCCAAATTAATATTAAAGCGGAAAAAGGGGAAGTGCGAGACCCACAACTTGAAGCCGCTTATCGAAACCTGGAAGAGCTTCGAGATAAACTCCAACAAGCAGAGGAAAAATTATTTGATGTTGGTTTTTATCTTTCACTCTATGGAGAAAATGAAAGTGAAATTAATAAGGTTGAGAATGATATTCGAGGTATTTTAGATGCTCGCTTAATTGCTATGAAGCCGGCTTTGTTCCAACAAGAGCAGGGGATTAAAAGTATTTTACCTTTAGCCACTGATGAACTGTTAGTTCATAGCAAATTTAACTCTGAACCGCTTTCAAGTTTCTTTCCTTTTACTTCCTTCGACCTGACCTCAGACTCGGGAATTCTTTATGGAATCAATCGTCACAACTCTTCTTTGGTGCTTTTTGATAGATACAGTCTGACCAACTACAATTCCGTAACCTTTGCTACTTCAGGAGCTGGTAAATCTTATGGTTTGAAATTGGAAATCCTCCGGTCTTTAATGTTTGGTACTGAAGTGATTGTGCTTGACCCAGAACATGAATATGAATTTTTAGCTGAGGCTACTGGTGGTCGTTTCTTTAACATTTCTTTATCATCTAACCACCACGTTAATCCTTTTGACCTACCGCCACCAGCTGAGGATGAAGACCCGCGAGATGTTTTACGAACTCATGTGATTGAACTAGTTGGTTTGTTTAGACTAATGTTGGGTGGATTAACTGCTGAGGAAGAAACTTTGATTGACCTAGCGATTCAAGAAACATACGCTTTAAAAGATATTACCGGTGACACAGACTTTGGTGATATGGAACCACCACTGCTGGCCGACTTTGAAATGGTGTTAGCTGGGATGGATGGTAGTACCTCATTAATTACTCGCCTGCAAAAATACACTTCTGGTACTTGGTCTGGCTTTATGAACAAACCAACCAACGTTGATATTAATCAAAAATTTGTGGTGTTTTCACTCCGTGATATGGAAGATGAGTTGAAGACTATCGCTATGTACATTATTACCAACTTTATCTGGGGTTCTATTCGTAGAAGACTAGCCAAGCGTTTAATGGTGATTGATGAAGCTTGGTGGATGATGAAGTCAGAGGACACCGCTTCATTCTTATTTAGTTTGGCTAAGCGAGGACGTAAGTATTACCTCGGTATTGCTACTATCACTCAAGATGTGGACGACTTTTTACGCTCTCCTTATGGTGTACCAATGATTACCAACTCTTCTATACAACTTTTGATGAAACAATCACCAACCGCGATTGATAATATTCAAAAAACCTTCAATTTGACTGATGAGGAAAAATTCTTACTCCTGGAATCTAATGTGGGGGAGGGTATTTTCTTCGCTGGACTTAAACATGTGGCAATTAAAATTATTGCTTCCTACACCGAAGACCAAATTATCACTTCAGATCCGTCTCAATTACTCCAAATTAAGAAGTCTCGAGAGGAATTACAAGCTTCAAGGATGTAGTATACTTTTATAGTATATGTCCAATCTCAACTCTAATGCTGTAAAAAAAGAGTCCCCGGATGAGCTTTTTTCTGAGGCAGCAAATGACTCTCGTTATGATAAAAAAAATCTTGAACGTGTGTCAAAAACAACTGGGGCTGCTGTACAAACTGCTGGAGCGTCTATACAAGCAACTGGGGCAGCTGTACAAATAACTGGAAAAACTGCAAAAATTGCTGGGTCAGCAACAGTAAAAGTTGGTTCCGCTTTAAACTCAACTAAAGTTGGTGCGGTGGTTGGAGTCCCTCTAACTGCTATTGGGGGTATAACCCGCACAACAGGAAGTGTGCTTGATACTTCAGGGAAGAATATTCAAACTGCGGGTAAGATAACTCGAGGTGTTGGAGAAAAAATAAGTAATATATCTGAAGATAAAGAAGTGCAACAAAGAATAAGAAACGTTGATCGATCAGATATGAGCGAGACGGGTCAACAAAATAATATTAGAAATATCCGTACTTCAAATATGCCGGGTACGCCTAGAAATCAAACTAATAAC
>CAZWXM010000008.1:0-4587 GCA_964637855.1 uncultured Candidatus Saccharibacteria bacterium
TAACCTGAGGCACATTAAGGTTGTGGACAACCGTGTGCACAAGTGGATAAAGGACAAATAAGCATAAAGCTAGCCGTGTCCTTTAGACTGAGTAAAGTAAAATAGTTATAATTCAGGTGGTAAGGCAAATTAAGTCCCTGTGATAAAATATTATAGATATTTCACGTGGAACCCTTAAATATGTTCTATGTGAAACGTGCCATATGAAACAAAGCCTAAAACAAGGAAACAAAAACATTATCGGTGGTTATGGCGAGGAGATTGCTGCTAATTATTTAAAAAGAAAAGGTTTTCAGGTAATTCAGCAAAATTACCTGAAAAAATGGGGTGAAATTGATATTGTGGCACGTGAAACAAATAAAATAAGGTTTATTGAGGTAAAAACTGTTTCATATGGCACCAAAGCGGATTTAAAGGCGGCTATTTCACGTGGAACCTATCGCCCTGAGGAAAATGTGCATTATCAAAAGCTTTCCCGGTTGAATCGAGCGATAGAAAGTTGGATTATGGAAAATAATTATGCTGGAGAATGGGAAATAGACGTAATTGCTATTAGATGTGTGCCACATGAAAAGTATGCGACGGTCAAGTACCTGCCAAACATTATTTTAGATTAGTTTTCACATGAAACATATCAATTTTGTTCCACGTGAAACAATTTCTAGATTCATTTATAATAAAAGCCCAGTTTGAATTATTAAACTGGGCTTTTATTATATTTAATCTGTCGGGGAGCCGGGAATCGAACCCGGACCACTCGGTCCCAAACCGAACACACTACCACTATGCTACACCCCGAGTGAGGAGTGAAATGAAAGCTTTCTTACATTTATGCTCCGAACGAAGGGGTGAAAGTTTTGCTTACACCCCCGTAATTCTTACTTCTTCACTCGTTTTTTGATTACAAATTAAGCAACCAAAGTCCGAAAAATATAACATTAACTCATGAAAAAAGCGAGAGACAAATATGCTAATATGTCTAGATGAATAATCTAGCAGGTCATTTTTTTGGGAAAGTGGCGCAAAAAGCTATTGTTGTTAAGGATAATAAAGTTTTAATTACTAAGGATGTAAACGAAAAGGTAGTCTGGGAATTGCCCGGCGGTAGACTAGATGAAACCGAAAAGCCGATGGACGGAATAAAGAGAGAAATAAGAGAAGAACTTGGAGTTGAGTGTGAAGTAAAGCACATTTTTTATATTGATAGAATGTATCATGCTAGGGATAAACAGTGGATGCTAGTGATTTATTACATTGTGGAACTCCTAAGTGAAGATTTTAAAGTTGATCCAGTAGAAGTTGATGAAATGCAGTGGGTAGATAAAGAGACTTGGTCCAATCATGAGTATTTCCCAGAATATGTTATAGCTCTTGAAAAGTATTTTAAGGAGTAATTTTAAAAAATGGAGGTGCATGTTACGATAGCGGCATGATTTCTTACTATTTTAGAACTGATGGAGATGAGTCCCTCAAGGAGATTGAGGATTTTCGTAGTGGCGTGTGGATTCACGCGGAAGAGCCGACCGAGGTTGAGTTGACTGAATTAGCCGATAAATTAAATTTGGAGCCGCTGATTTTGGAAGACTCACGAGACTTTTTTGAAGTGCCACGACTGGAGCGTTCAGACGGAATAACGTATTTTTTCACCCGGTATCCATTTAATGAGCAAACCGAAGATACTGATACGGCACCACTTTTGGTGGTAGTGGGGGAGACATTTATATTGACCATTGCTCTACGCGAGGTTCCTCAATTTACGGCTCTATTAAAGGGTAAAAGGGAATCATTCACTACTCAGAAAGTAAAATTATTTATTCAAATGATGCAAGAAATTACCGCTTCCTTTGAAAGACAGCTTGTAGGCTTACGTAAATCAGTGCATCGAGATAGAGCTAAGCTTCGAAAAATTGGTAATCAGGAAATTGTGCGGTTTGTAAATTATGAGCATAAGCTAAACGATATGTTGGGAGCAGTTATCCCAACCAACATAGCTCTGCAACAAGTGATGGGCCCTAGCTTTTTAGCGGTGCAGGATGAAGACCGGGAATTGTTTGATGACTTAAGAATCGACAATGCCCAGGTGATTGAATCAGCTCGTTCACTATTAAAGACCCTGCAAAATATTCGAAGTGCGGCGGAAGCGATTTTGACCAACAATCTTAACAATCGTATTAAAACGCTTACAGTTCTCACAATTTTGTTAACTATTCCAACGATTGTGTCCTCACTTTTTGGAATGAATGTCCCGTTACCTTTTGCCGAGACACATTTTGCCTTCGCTTTTGTACTGGCTGTCATTATTACGGTAGTCTTTTTTATGGTTTGGTACTTTAAAAAGAATGATTGGTTTTAGTTTTTATGGCTAAGCAACAGGTTTTTTATATTCATGGGGGTTCAGCTTATTCAAAGTATGAGGATTTTTTACAGGAGTTAAGAACTAAAACCCTGAGAGATTTACCTGGTCAGGAAGTTTTCAAAAAGTGGCCCAGTACCTTACGGGAGGATTTAGGTGAGGAGTATGAGGTTTTTATGCCTAGTATGCCAAATAGTCAGAATGCTAAGTATCAGGAATGGAAAATTTGGTTTGAACGACATTTTGAATACTTCAAAGACGATATTGTTTTAGTTGGTTGGTCACAAGGAGCCTATTTCCTCGTTAAATACTTACTGGAAAATGAATTACCAGTCAAAATCAAGGCCTTAATCTTGCTCGCGGCCCCTTTTGATGCGGCTGGATTAGAGGGTGAAGATGGTGGAGATTTTAGATTTGATATAAATCGAGTGGGGGAGCTAGAGTCAGTAACGGCTAATATTTTCATTTTACACTCTACCGATGATCCAATTGTTCCGTTTCAAGCGGCCGAAAAGTATAAACTGGCTCTACCAAAGGCTAGATTAGTCACTTTTACCGATAAAAACCACTTTTTGGTAGAAAGCTTACCTGAATTACTTGATCTAATCACCGAAGTCGCTTAGAGGTTGGTAAGAAATACTATTTTCGCGCGTCTACGTATATAATGGTTCATACATGGCCGGGAAGAAAACAACTGACAATGTAGAGGACCACGAAACCCGCTTTTTGAAAGCTTTCGAGGAATATAATGATGCCTTATTTAGGCACGCTATTATGCGCATCAGTAACCGGGAAAAGGCTATCGACTTGGTACACGATACTTATACCAAAGTCTGGTCTTATGTCCGTGATGGGTATGAAATAGAATCCTTTCGACCATTTTTATATAAAGTGCTCAATAACTTGATTATTGACGAGTATCGAAAAAGAAAGGAACTATCCTTGGATGCCATGCTGGAAAAAGAGGGGATTGATGAAGGTTCATTTGACGACTTGACCGAAAGTTCAGTCGAACAAATGGCCGCCACTATCGATGGCCGGAAAGCCTTTGAATTATTGGAGGAATTACCAGACCAATATAAGGAGGTAATTTTGCTCCGTTTTGTCGACCAGCTTGGACCAAACGAAATCAGTGAGCTGATTGAAGAAAGCCAGAATGTTATTTCCGTCAGGCTTCACCGGGGTCTTAAACTTTTAAGACAAAAAATTGAAGCTAAAGATGAATATGCCGAAGAGAGACGTAAAGCCAAAGCCAAAGATAAGTAGATTATGAAAAAATTCAGCCAACAACTGCATAATGAGGCCAAGACTGTAAAATTACAGGCGGCTGAAAAGCGTGAACTGCGAGAGCGGCTGATTTCTTATATGGAATATCATCCTTTGCCAGCGGAAATGAAAGTCAGTTCAATTAAGCAGGTGGCCAAGGCTCAACCTTTTACTGAAGCGTTTACTAACGTTTCAATTCCTTTTTCTAGACTATTTAAATATTCAGCAGCGTTGGCTGCCCTAGTTTTAATAATTGTGCCGTTTGTAGCGGAAAGGGCGGTACCAGGCGATACGCTTTATGCCATGAAGGTTCAGTTTAACGAAGAAGTGGTAAGTTCACTAAAATTTGATTCTTATCAGAAAGTGGAATGGGAAACAGAACGTTTAAATAGACGAATTTCGGAAGCTCGATTATTGGCTAGTGAAGGTCGTTTAACTGAAGCGGTAGAAGCTGAAGTAGCGGAAGCAGTTAAAACTCATACTGAAAATGCTAAGCGAGAAATTGAAGAGTTACGTACGCAAGATGCCGATGAAGCAACGATTGCTTCAATTGAGTTAGATACTACGCTGGAAGTCCAATCAGCAGCGCTTAGAAGCGATTCAACTACTCTCGAGGTTGATAATGAATCAGTCTCATCACCAGCTAATTTGATTGCTAATGTGATTGATGCTTCACGAAGCCAAACTGAGGATGATAGTGCTTCTACAACACCACCAGCTTATGAAAAGCTAATGGCTAGAATTGAACAAAATACCACTAGAATTTATGAATTACTTAACTCACTTCAAGGAGCGGCTGATACTGAGCAATTAAATGATGTCACTCGAAGAATTGAAGATATTGAACGAGCGGTTAAAGTGGCGATTGAAACTTATGCCACCGATGAAACCAAGGCTAGTGAATTAATGATTGGTATTTTACAAAGAACTCAGAAGTTGATTGTTTACATGACTGAGATTGAAGTTAA